>CALFRK010000044.1 GCA_937919625.1 uncultured Ilumatobacter sp. | reverse complement strand
AAGCTGCACCAGTGCGGCCTGCCCAAGCTGATGGCGCTCGAGCTGTTCAAGCCGTTCGTCATGAAGCGGCTGGTCGACCTCGAGTTGGCGCAGAACATCAAGACCGCCAAGCGCATGGTCGAGCGTCGCCGCCCTCAGGTGTGGGACGTGCTCGACGATGTCATCAAGGAGCACCCGGTGCTGCTCAACCGCGCACCAACGCTGCACCGTCTAGGCATCCAGGCGTTCGAGCCGGTACTCGTCGAGGGCAAGGCACTCCAGATCCACCCGCTCGTGTGTACCGCCTTCAACGCCGACTTCGACGGCGACCAGATGGCGATCCACGTGCCATTGTCGGCCGAGGCACAGGCCGAGGCTCGCGTCTTGATGCTGAGTGCCAACAACATCCTTTCACCGGCGTCGGGGCGCCCGATCGTTACGCCCACTCAAGATATGGTGATCGGCGGGTTCTACCTGACCGAGCATGTCGCCGGTGCCAAGGGCGAGGGCCGCGTGTTCCGCCACCTGTGGGAGGCGCTGCGGGCCTACGACGAAGGCGCCCTGGCGCTACACGCCGAGATTACCATGCGTCCCGGAAACGGCGTCGAGCCATACGTCACCACGACGGGCCGGGCCCTGTTTCAAGAGGCGCTTCCGGCCGGTTACGCCGAGCAGTTCGGCTACATCCAAGAGACGATCAAGAAACGCGAAATGGGCGTAATCGTCGAGCGGCTGTCCGAAACGTATAGCGCCGTTCAAGTGGCCGCCGCGCTCGACGCGATCAAGAACTTGTGTTATCGGTTCGCTTCGCAATCGGGTCTGACGGTGTCGATCGACGACGTCAAGACGCCGAAGATCAAGCGGGCGATGCTCGACGGCTACGAGGCGCAAGCCGACAAGGTCGAGAACCAGTTCCGGCGAGGCATCATCACCGACGGTGAGCGGCGCCAGCAGGAGGTTCGGATCTGGACCGAGGCGACCGCCACGCTGCAGGACATCATGGAAGCGGAGTTCCGCGCCCAACAGTTCAACCCGATCGAGATGATGGTCGGTTCGGGCGCTCGCGGCAACATGACACAGATGCGCCAGATCGCCGCCATGCGCGGCCTGGTGGCCAACCCGCGCGGTGACATGATTCCGCGCCCGATCAAGTCCAACTTTCGTGAGGGCCTTGAAACCCTCGAGTATTTCATCGCCACGCCGGGCGCCCGCAAGGGGCTCGTCGACACGGCGCTGCGTACTGCCGACTCCGGCTACTTGACGCGTCGTCTTGTCGACGTCGCCCAGGAACTGATCGTTCGCGAGCTCGACTGTGGCACCACGTTGGGTGTGTGGATCAACAACGTCCACACCGACACCGCCAACCAACGCACTTACCTCGGGACCAAGCTGTTCGGGCGGGCGCTGCTCAACGACGTCACGCTTGGTGACGGCTCAACGCTGCCGCGCAACACGATCGTCGGCGACGAAGAGCTCGAAACACTACGCGACGACGAAACCATCGAGCGCGTACGTGTTCGTTCGGTGCTCACGT
Organism: uncultured Ilumatobacter sp.; assembly: GCA_937919625.1. Lineage (GTDB taxonomy): Bacteria > Actinomycetota > Acidimicrobiia > Acidimicrobiales > Ilumatobacteraceae > Ilumatobacter. Next base: position 9,865 of record CALFRK010000044.1, on the reverse strand, counting down.
GTGACGCCGAGTTGGGCGTGTGCGCCATGTGTTATGGCCGCTCGCTGGCGACCGGCAAGCCGATCGAGCTCGGCGAGGCTGTCGGCGTCATCGCCGCCCAGTCGATCGGCGAGCCCGGTACTCAGCTGACGATGCGTACCTTCCACACCGGCGGTGTTGCCGGCAAAGACATCGCCGGCGGACTGCCTCGCGTTGTCGAACTGTTCGAGTCCCGCACCCCGAAGGGCTCGGCCCGTCTGGCTCGGGCCACCGGGGTGCTTCGCCTCGGCGAAGACGAGGGCAAGGGCATCCCGGTCACCGTGGTCGACGATGAGGGCGAGGAGCACGAGGTCGTGTTGCCGCTAGGCGCACGTCCGATCGTGGAAGACGGTCAGGACGTCAAGGCCGGCGACCCGATCACCGACGGACCATTCGATCCCAAGGAGCTGATGGAGATCAAGGGCATCCGCGAGACGCAGGTGTATCTGGTCGAAGAGGTCCAGCGCGTGTACCGCGACCAGGGCGTGTCGATCCACGACAAGCACATCGAACTGATCGTGCGTCAGATGACGCGTCGTATCGGCGTACAGGAGACCGGTGGTACCGACTTCCTCCCCGGCGAGCGGGTCGACTCGAAGGTATTCCGCGACACCAACCGTCGCATGGTCGACGAGGGCAGACGCCCTGCCGAGGGACGCCCCGAGATCATGGGCATCACCAAGGCATCGCTGGCGACCGAATCGTGGTTGTCGGCGGCCTCCTTCCAGGAGACCACCCGAGTGCTCACCGAGGCGGCGATCGACGGTAAGTCTGACCACCTGATCGGGCTCAAAGAGAACATCATCATCGGCAAGCTGATCCCTGCCGGCACCGGCATGATGAAGTATCGCGAGTTCGGCATAGAAGCTCCCGACTATGAGCCGATGACCTACTACTCCAGCGACGCCGACCATGAGGATCCGGCTGAGTTCTTGGCCAACCTGCACGGCTCGTACGAAAGTGAGCCCGCAACGAGCTGACAGCGGCGTGCTCGCCAAGATATGAGACGGCCCGGGGCTTCGGCCCCGGGCCGTTTGGCGTCCAGATTTGGCTGTGGCGGCCGTGTTAGCGGTGGTATTTCGTTGGTATTTCGCGAAAGCTGCTCGCAGCCGGTCAAGGTCCCCCGTTGGACGACCGACAGAATTGGTGTGAAAGGACATCGGGTTGAGAGATACGCGTCGTGTGCGGCGTATCTGACGATCGAGTTCGGACTCAAAGGGTCTCTGCTGGCCGATTATCTCCTCGATGCCCTGCACGCCGGTGTCGTGGTGCAAGACGAGACGGGGATTCTGTCCTGGAACCCGATGGCGATCTCACTGTTGGGGCTGACCGAGGGCCAGTTGGAAGGCGGCGAGCCGATCGCCGACGACTGGAAGGTCGTCGATTCGGACGGCCAGCCGATCGCGTTCAGCGATCGGCCCGCAACACGAGTTCTCCGCGATGGCCAGCCCGTCAAAGGTGCGTTCGTCGGTGTCCATCGGGCAGACGGATCGCTGATCTGGCTGCAGTTGACCGTCCTCCCGATCTTCGGAACGAACGGCGACATTCGCGCCACGATCTCGACGTTCGTCGACGTCACCGCAGCCAAGACCGGCGCCAACGAACTCGATCGCGCGGAGAAACGGTTCCGGAGCTGGTTCGAGGACGGCCTGACGGCGAACTTGGTCGTCGAATATGGCGGGCAGATCGTGGCATGGAACCGCGCTGCGACCGGGCTTCTGGAGCGATCCGACGGTGAGATGTTCGACGTGGGCGTTCAGGATCTGCTCGTACTCGACATCGACGCAACGGTCGCGATGTTGTCAGGCGGGGACGTTGGCACCGACCATGTCGAAGGCGCTACCCACATTCTGATGCGCTCAGGCGAGGAGGTCGAGGTCGACGCCCGCGTCGTCAAGATCCAATGGCCTGGTCATCCCGACTGCGTGATGATCCAGATGACCCGCCACACGGGCAGCGTGCAGGTTGGCCGCGACGCCGAAAGCTGGCACCGCAGCGCCTTCGACGACTCCTTCACGTCGATGCTCCTGATCGGAGCCGGTGACCGGGTCTCGGCGGCGAACCGGTCCTGTGGGTCGCTGGTGATGGAACGATCGATCGACTTGATCGGCCGCCCGCTGGCGAGTCTGCTGACGCTGCTCGATGGGTCGCCGGCCGAGATCTGCCAGAACGTACGTGAGGCCGGTCAGACGGTGAGAGTAAACGACGCCTTCGTGACCACTGAGTCGGGGGTCCGACCGATCACCGCGCAGTTCTCCCCAGCGAGTGAGGACCGGTCGCGGATCTTGGTTCAGCTCATCTCCCGATCCTGGCTGCTCGAGTCGTCGTCGTCGTGATTCGCTGAGCGGCCAAGGAGGTCCCGCGTCGGATCGAAGCAGCGCGCCGTTCGCGGGAGCGACGCCGTTGCCTGGGCTGGGCGCCCGGGCGTAGTTATCTGAGCCTCCGCGGATATTGCTCGGCGAGGCGGTTCGTCGAGCGTCGACGTTACGCGACCGGCACAGCCTCGACCCGGCGGCGAGCAGCCTGGTCGCGGTTGGTCGCCGCCGGCGCGGTCTCTGCTCGGTCATGCCGAACAATGCCGTCGGGCGCCACTCTGGCAGCCGAACGGGGGAGTGGCCGACGTATTTCGTTGCCGAGAGTCGGCGGGCGATGAGCTGGGCGCGCCACCGACGCCGCGATGTCGAGGGAGATCTCTGCAAACTCGACGCGTGGCCTGTCGGGTCGCCGCGGGAGCAGCGCTGGTGTGTGGGTTCGTTCGGCATCGGATTGCCGAGGCAGCGAGCCCCCGGCGCTCAATGCGCGTCCAGCGGCGATCCGAATCGTGTCGAAACGGCCGGCGTCAGTCAGGTCCGTACGTGGTGGTTTCAATGTAGATGCACGGGTGGTCAGCAACAAGAGATCGTCCTCGGTAGCCCAGATCGAGGGCAAGGGTGCATCGCTGGTCATGTACGCCAGCCAGTGTTCGGCTGCTGCCGCCGCCTCGCGATGGGTGTCCGCCCACCGGCGATATCCAGTCGGGCTGAAGTCGAAGTCGAAGTCGAAGTCGACGGCGAGTCGATCGGATTGACGCGGACGGGGGATGTCCAATACGCGGGTCGGCACCCCGACTCGGGTGGGCACCAGCTGATGCCAGAAGATTCCGATGAAAGTGACCACCGAAACTAGTTTCCAACCGGTCTCGAGCCGCAAGCCAGCGATGATCGACTGGAGCCACCATGTCGTGCTGAGTACGAATGCCGTTGCCAATCCGAGTCCACCGCTGACGCGGCCAACGCTGGTGCGCTGAGCGTCGTTGGCAAGCAGGCCTGGCACGATCAGCGGAGTGAGAGCGAGAGCGCCGACGTCGAAGTGTTGAAGGGCGGCGATCCCGAGCAGGTCACGGCCGAACCAGAGTAACGTCCATGACATCATGCTCGAGATGACGAGCATCGCCGAGAACTTGCGTCGGCCGAACAGGATCATCTCGTCCATCAGCAATCTGGTGACGATCGTGTAGGTCGTGGCGGCCAACGCGATCGCGATCGCAACCTGCCAGGGGTCGCCGAGCAGGATCGCTATGAATGCGGCGCCCATGAATCCACCGCTGCGCAGCCCATAGTTGTGGGAAATGCCCCATGCGGCACCTGCGGAGAGTATGACGGCGATTGGGATCCACCCGGCGTCGATCGCCATCCGTCCAGCGCCCTGCAGCGGAGCGAGATCGTTGACTCCCGGCAGTCCGAACAGCAACGCCAACCCGATCGGGATGACGACGATGACCGTAGCGAGGCATACAGACCCGAGCGTCTTCTTGATTCCTTGCCGCCCCATGTCGTGGGCGATCAATGCCGGGACGACATAGCCGACACCAACGAACAACTTGATGTCCGACTCCCACAGCCAAGCGCCTGACGGCGACAACTTCAGCATGACGGTCTGAATCGTGATGGAGACCAATGCGAGGACGGTGAACTTGGTCCGCCCGTACAGGAGGAACCGCCGGCACAACAGCTTGTTGACGATTACGTATGACACGAACGCATTCAGGGCGGTTGCAGCGATGATGAGCGGATAGACCACGAACGTGGCCATGTAGCCAGGGACCACGATCGAACCAGTCGTGAGGTGGCGGCGTTCGTAGAGCATCATCGAGACGGCGACGCCGAGTACGAATGCGAACCGAACTACCTCGGCGGTGAACAGGTAGTCATGCATCGTCTATGTGTCCGGGCTCCCCGATAGGGCGAGTTCGGCAACTGTGGCGCGACGTCTCGGCAATGTTGCGGTCGGCGTGCCCGCCGGGGAGGGCGTTCCGACACCGCCGGCGTTCGTCCCGGCATCTCGATCGACGACGGCCGGCGCGGTGACCGAACGGCGAGGAAGCGTGCCCGGCGTGGCTCGGGGCGTTCGCCGAGGAAGTTCGCGCTGCTCGGGTTCTGCGCCTGCGCCAGCGACAGCGAGTTCGTCGCCCACGGCCTCGACCCACGGGTTTGCCTCGTGCTCAAAGTACTCGGGCAGCTCCTCCGCTTGGATGGTGTGGATGTTGACGAAGCCGACCACCAACAAGTGGTCTGACGGCTGCTCGATGATCATCCGTTGGATTATCTCGTCTCGAGACGGAGCGTGATCGTCGCCGAGATTGATGACGTGATGCTGCTCGAACCCGTTCGCTTTGAGACGGTCCGTGACGAGCCCTTCGTAGGCCCCGAACGTCACCAGGCGATCGAACACGAGGTCTTTCACGGCGACGTCGGCAAACTGGATCGCGCGGCGCTCACGATCGGACCGGTTGTTGAGGATCCCAACGGTGAGCGTATTGTCCGTCTGGTACGGAACCAGTTTCTCCATCGCCGCCACCATCGACTCGCGGTCGTTGACCGCGAATAGGTTTGCCCAGGTGACCTTTTTGCCGGCGATCGACAACTCCTTCATGCGCAGAACCCCTGGGTCGGGCTGTGCCTTGATCATCCCTTTGATTGCAACGTCTCGGGGGATGCCGACTATGTCCGCGACGGAAAGGGCGATCGTCACGTTCTCCTTGAACGAGATGTAGTCAAAGCCGAGGTTTTCCTCGTCGGTCACTCGCTCGGGGTCGGCGATGACAAGGCGCGTGTTGCGTCTATCGCACACCTCCTGCATCACACCGAGAATGTCGGGATTCTGGTCGGACGTGATCAGAACCCCATTGAATGGGCAGGTCGAGAGCAGCGAGCGGGCGATCTCCGGGAGCGTCTCACCCATTACGTCCTGGTGGTCCTCGCGGACGTTGGTCAGGATTCCGATGTTCGAACGCACGATCATCCGCTCGCTCACCTCCTGATACTCGGGCTTGAGAGCCATGCACTCGATCACGAGCGCTTCGACATCGGGCCGGACGTATTTCCTGGCGACTTCGATCTGCTCGAGAATCGTCGCCGGTCCACGTCGGTGGATCGGCTCGTCGATGCCATCGCCATTGATCACGGCCGCGAAGGTCCCGGTCGACTTGGCGATCGTGGTCAGACCAGCCTCTCGCATCATCCCTGCGATGATCCTGGTCACGGTCGATTTGCCACGGATGCCATTGACGTGTATGCGCCACTTCAGGCCGTCGACCCGGCGCCGGTGCATGACGAACTCGACCCGCCACCAGATGAGGAGCGCGAAGCCGACGGTCACGCCCGCAAGTAGAGGAACTGGCACCGGGGCTCATCGGACGAATTCGGTTCCGACTTGACCATTTCCATACCTTTCCGACGATGTTCCGGCCGCGAGTTGGGTTGGCAGGGTGTTTCATGGGCCGAACAGAACGCCGTCCGACGTCGCAGGTTGCCGACGCGACACGCTCGCCATAACATTGCAGGGTCCTGCGCAGAGGGATGGTCCCTCGTTGCGTGCTGATTCGCAGAGACACGACACGTCCAGAAGAAGGTTTGCCTCGTGCCCACCATCCAGCAGTTGGTCCGTCAGGGCCGCAGCTCGAAGTTCACAAAAAGCAAGACTCCGGCACTCAAGGGTTCGCCCCAGCGCCGCGGTGTTTGCACTCGCGTCTACACCACCACCCCGAAGAAGCCGAACTCGGCGCTCCGCAAGGTCGCCCGCGTGCGCCTGTCGAGTGGTGTCGAGATCACGGCCTACATCCCGGGTGAGGGTCACAACCTGCAGGAGCACTCGATCGTGCTCGTGCGAGGCGGTCGTGTTCGCGACCTGCCGGGTGTGCGTTACAAGATCATCCGTGGTGCCCTCGATGCCGCCGGCGTCAAGGGCCGCAAGCAATCTCGCAGCCGCTACGGCGCAAAACTGGAGAAGTGAGTCATGCCTCGTAAGGGTCCCGCTCCCCGCCGTGAACTCGTCCCCGACGCGATTTACCACTCGGTCGTCGTCACACAGCTCACGAACAAAGTCATGCTGCATGGCAAGCGCAGCATCGCCGAAAAGATTGTCTACGACGCGATGAAGCTGATCGCCACCAAGACCGGCGAAGAGCCACTCGACACGCTCAAGCGTGCTGTCGACAACGTCAAGCCGCCGCTCGAGGTGCGCAGCCGTCGCGTTGGTGGTGCCACCTACCAGGTGCCCGTCGAGGTTCGTCCGCGTCGCTCGACAACCCTCGCCATTCGCTGGTTGGTCGACTACAGCCGGGCCCGTCGCGAAAAGACGATGTCCGAGTGCCTCGCCAATGAGCTCATGGATGCCGCCAACGGCCTCGGTGCCGCTATGAAAAAGCGTGATGACATCCAGAAGATGGCAGATTCGAACAAGGCGTTCGCTCACTACCGTTGGTGATCTCAACCCGTCGCAATGTTGTGAACGCCCCGCCCGCAAGGGCGGGGCGTTCGACGTCCAGGCCCATCGCGGGTCCCCCAGTTGACAAGTTTCACAAACGCACTAGCTTCGTGGTAACGGGGGTAACCGCGAGGAGGGGTACATGAACGTTCAGTCGATCATCGGGGGCAAAGGTGGCGATGTCACAACCATTGCTCGGACGGCGAGCCTGCACGATGCGGTGCGGGCGCTCGGCGAGCATCGGATCGGCGCCTTGGTGGTGTCCGGCGACGGGCGCGCGATCGATGGCATCATCTCCGAGCGAGACGTCGTGCGCGCCGCTTCTCAGAATGGCGCCGATGCACTCGATGCGACGGTCGGTTCTGTGATGTCGACCGATGTTGTCACCTGCTCGCCGGGTGATGGCGTCGACCGGTTGATGTCGTTGATGACCGAGCGCCGGATCCGCCACCTGCCAGTTGTCGACGACCGGGGCCACCTGACCGGCATCGTCTCGATCGGCGATGTTGTCAAGGCCCGCTTGACCGAACTCGAGCACGAAAACCGGGCGCTGGCCGACTACATCAGCGGCCACTAGCACCAGCAAGAACGGGACTGGTCTCCGTTCCGAACGGTCGGGACTGATCTCCACTTCGCCTCGTCGCCGACGCTCCCCTCGGCACGGCGAGCAAGCCATTTGACGACGAGCACCCTGACGCTCTCTGGTCGGTGCGCGAAGATCACGCCCAGACCGGAATCGGCTCTCGTCGGGGGTTGTTGTGGCTGGTGAACCGGTACACTTTTGGCTCGTGTTCGTGGCCCGCTCGGCCTGACCGAACAACCCCTGTTCCTTGAGAGTTTTACCCCGAAAGACGGAAGTGATCTGACGATGGCCAAGCGAGAGTTCCCCCTCGAGCGCACCCGCAATATCGGCATCATGGCGCACATCGATGCCGGCAAAACCACCACGACGGAGCGCATCCTCTACTACACCGGGAAGAGCTACAAGATCGGCGAGGTCCACGACGGTGCCGCCACGATGGACCATATGGCGCAAGAACAAGAGCGCGGCATCACCATTACGTCCGCTGCCACGACCTGCGTGTGGAACAAGCACCGCATCAACATCATCGACACTCCCGGCCACGTTGACTTCACAATCGAAGTCGAGCGCTCGTTGCGGGTGCTCGACGGCGCCGTCACCGTGTTCGACTCGGTTGCCGGCGTCGAGCCGCAGACCGAAACCGTGTGGCGTCAGGCCAACAAGTACAACGTGCCGCGTATGTGCTTCGTCAACAAGATGGACCGGATCGGTGCCAATTTCTACCGCACTGTCGACATGGTCATCAGCCGTCTCGACGCGAATGCACTCGTGACCCAGTTGCCGATCGGCTCGGGCGGACCCGAGTCGAACGAGCCGTTTATCGGTCTCGTCGACCTGATCAAGATGAAGGCCCTGGTGTGGCACGACGAGGAACTGGGCGCCGTCTGGGACGAGATCGAGATCCCGGCCAACATGGTCGACCAAGCGAACGAGTACCGCGAGCTGATGATGGAGACCATCGCCACGGAAGACGAAGAGCTATTAGAGAAATATCTCAGCGGCGAAGAGGTCACCGAGGTAGCGATCAAGAAGGCGATCCGCTCTGGCACCCTCAAGAACGAGTTCGTGCCGATCTTGTGTGGCTCAGCATTCAAGAACAAGGGCGTCCAGCCGATGCTCGACGCGGTTATCGACTATCTACCGTCACCGCTCGACGTCGCGCCCGCCCAGGGCTTGAACATGCGTGGCGATGAGGTCGTGACGCGTGGCGCCACCGACGAGCCGTTCGCAGCATTGGCGTTCAAGATCGTCGCCGATCCGTTTGGCAAGCTCACCTATTTTCGGGTCTACTCCGGCGAGATCAACAAGGGTGACGAGGTCTACAACTCGACCAAAGAGAAGCGCGAGCGGCTTGGCCGGATCCTGTTGATGCACGCCAACCAGCGCGAAGACGTCGACTCCGCGATGGCCGGTGACATCGTTGCCGGGCTCGGGTTCAAGGAGGTCACCACCGGTGACACTCTGTGTGACCGTGATCATCTCGTCATCCTCGAGCGGATGGAGTTCCCTGAGCCAGTGATCCATGTCGCCATCGAGCCCAAGACCAAGTCTGATCAAGACAAGCTCGGCAAGGCGCTCAAGTCGCTCTCCGACGAGGACCCGACCTTCCGCATCCGCTCCGACGAGGAGACCGGCCAGACCGTTATATCCGGAATGGGCGAGCTCCACCTTGAGGTGTTGGTCGACCGCATGCAGCGCGAGTTCGGCGTCGAAGCCACGGTCGGCAAGCCGCAGGTCGCCTACCGCGAGACGGTAACCAAGAACGTCGACGGTTACCAGTACAAGCACATCAAGCAGTCGGGTGGATCCGGCCAGTTCGCCGTCATCAAGCTGTCGATCGAGCCGAACCCGGGCAAGGGCTACGAGTTTGAAGACAAGATTTCCGGTGGTCGCATCCCGCGTGAGTACATCCAGCCGGTCAACCAAGGCGTCCAGGCTGCGCTCGAATCGGGTGTACTCGCCGGGTACGGCATGGTCGACGTCAAGGTCAGCCTGGTCGATGGTCAGTACCACGACGTCGACTCGTCGGAAATGGCGTTCAAGATCGCCGGCCAGGCCGGCTTCAAGGAAGCCGCTGCCAAGGCCGGCCCCGTGCTGCTCGAGCCGATCATGGCGGTCGAGGTCGTCACGCCCGATGAATACATGGGCGACGTGATCGGCGACCTGAACAGCCGGCGCGGACGGATCGAAGGTATGGAAGCCAACGGCAGCGTGCAACAGATCAGGTCCCAGGTGCCGCTGTCGGAGATGTTCGGATACAGTACGGACTTGCGTTCCCGCACTCAGGGGCGTGCGACCTACACGATGCAGTTCGCCCTGTACCAGCAGGTGCCCGAGGCGATCGCATCCGAAATCGTAAAGCGAGTCCGTGGCGAGTGATCGCCACGACCACCCGCTCTTTGACAACCCACTAGATCTGACAACAAACGACGTAGTCGTAGAAAGCAACCGTTGAGGTAGGAATCATGAGTAAGGCGAAGTTCGAGCGTAATAAGCCGCATGTGAATATTGGTACGATGG
>CALFRK010000043.1 GCA_937919625.1 uncultured Ilumatobacter sp. | reverse complement strand
CGGCTCTTCAGCGAGTCGCGGATCTCCGTCAGGAGATCAATCTCCGATGGACCGGAGTCTGCTTCCTCCGCCGGTACCTTCATGTTGTTGTACGCCTTGATCATCAGGAACAGGATGAAGGCGACGGCGACAAAGCTGATCGCAGCGTCGATCACGAGGCCGATACTGATCCGAGCGTCGCCGATGTCGAAGCCGATCTGCTGGAAACTGGTTTCGCCGAAGATGGCTGCGATGATCGGGTTGATCACGCCGTCGAGGAGTGCCTCGACGATCTTCTGGAAATACAGCGCCATGATCAAGCCAACGGCGATCGTGAGAATGTCGCCCTTCTGAACGAACGCCTTGAACTCGTCTATCATGTCTTGCATTGGTGTGGTCTCCTCAGGGTTATGTCGTTTCCACCGGCGGTCATAGTCAAGCACACCGGTCTCAGCCCGCTCGACGATGCTGGCCACCGCTCCATCGCAGCTTCGATACGGTGGGCGGCCGATGAGTTCCGAGTACACCCACACGCCGGCCCGCCAACGCATCCGCCTTACCACCCGACCGCCCATGAGGCCTTGTGGGGGCACGATTGCTGCGGCGCGAGACGCGCCCCGCGACCCCTCGTACACGCACGCCCTGATCGCACTCATCCTGATGGCGCTGGCAGCGCCGGCCGCGCCGTTGATCGTCTCGGCATTCCTGTGACCTGAAAGAGGTTCCTTCCGCATGGCTCATCAGTACGACCTCGTCATTATCGGCCTCGGCTCCGGTGGCACCCAGGCCGCCGAGTTCGCCGCCGGCGAACTGGGCCTCAACGTGGCAGCGGTCGAGCGCAGCCGAATCGGCGGCGATTGCCTCTGGACCGGTTGTGTCCCCTCGAAGGCGCTGATCGCCAGCGCACGCGTGGCCCACACGGTTCGAAACGCGGCCGGATATGGCGTTATCGCCGACGATCCAAGCATCGATTTGAAGGCGGTGTGGGGCCGAATCAAGACCGTCCAGGCTGGCATCGCTGCCGCCGACGACTCTCCGGATCGGTTCCGAGAGCTCGGGGTAGAGCTCGTCGAGGGCGACGGACGGATCACCGGGTACAACAGCGTCACCGTCGATACCACCGATGGTATTCGTGAGCTCGATACCCGATTCATCCTTGTCTGTACCGGCAGTCGTCCTGCGATTCCCCCGATTCCTGGCCTGGCGGAGATCGATTATCTCACCAGTGAAAACATCTTCGAACTCGACCGCCCACCCGAATCGTTGGTAATGATCGGTGGCGGCCCGATCGCCAGCGAGATTGCACAATCGATGGTGCGACTCGGTGTGCCGACCACGGTGTTGGAGATGGCTCACCGTCTCGTGCCACGCGACGAGCCCGAGTTGGCCGATCGGTTGGCTCAGATCTTGCGCTCCGAGGGCCTCGATCTGCACCTGTCCACAGCAGCCTCGTCGGTGGAAGCCGGCGGTGACGGTGTCATCGTCACCGCCGCCGAACAGCAGTTCACCGCCGCCGGCCTGGTGGTCGCCACCGGACGAATCGCCAACGTCGAGTCGCTTGGACTCAATAAGTTCGGGATCCCAACCGGCGCCGACGGCGTCGAGGTCGACGGCCGAAACCGAACGCTGGTGCCGAACATCTATGTCGTCGGCGACGCCGCCGCCGGACGCCCGCAGTTCACCCACTCGGCGGCGCATGACGCGGTGCTCGCCATCCGCGACATGTTCTTACCAGGCCGCGGCAACCCATCCCATCTGGTGCCGTGGTGCACGTTCACCGACCCCGAGCTCGCCCACGTCGGGCTGACCGCCGCCGAGGCCCGCGATCGGCACGGCACCCGAGCTGTCACCGTGTACCGCCGTGAGCTGGCCGACAACGATCGCGCACGCGCCGACGGCCACACGGAAGGGTTGTTGATGATCATCACCGCCAAGGACCGCATCGTCGGCGCCCACGCCCTCAGCCCGGCCGCCGGCGAGCTGATCCACGAACTTGCGTTGGCGATCAAGTTCGACGTCGGAATCAACGAGCTGTCCGAACTGGTGCACATCTATCCCACGATCTCCACCGGCATCGCCCGGATGGCGGCCGACCGGTCGTATCGCACGGCGCGTCGTTATCGGATGTTGGCCAAGCTCAGTCGTCGGTTCGGCTGAGGCCCGACGGATCAGTCTGTTGACGACGCTTCGGGTCAAGCTCGGTAAACGTGTCGACCCGTCGCAACGATGGAAACAGGGCGGCAAAACTTCCGGCTACCAGGATCGTCAAGAACCCCCCGCCGGCGATCGACCATGGCAACCCGAACGCCCGCGCCGTAACGCCGCTCTCGAAGGCACCCAACTCGTTGGAGGCACCAATGAAGACTCCCTCGACTGCTGAAACGCGGCCGAGCTGATCGTCGGGGGTAACCAGCGGAACAATCGAGCCGCGGATGTACATCGACACCATGTCAGCCGCTGACAACACCACCAGGGCCAAGAACGCGACCACATAGTTGTGCGTCAGGCCGAACACCATCGTGCCCGCACCGAATGCGGCGACGACCCACAGCAGCGTTGGCCCCACGCGGCGTTGCACGGGACGCACGGCGAGCCAGATCGCCATCACCGCCGCACCGACACCAGGGGCGGCCCTGAGCCAGCCATATGCGATGTCGCCGACACCTAAGCGCTCGCTGGCGACAGCCGGTATCAGGGCGACGGCACCGCCGAACAGCACCGCGAATAGGTCAAGAGAAATCGACGCCAGAACGATTGGCGTGCGCCGCACGAACTTGAGGCCCTCGAGGGCGGCGGCGAGTGTGGGGCGTTCGATGACCCTCTCGGGCTCGCGCACGTACACGATCCCGAGCATCGGAAGGATCGCCACGAACCCCAATCCCGCCGACAGGCCATAGGCGAGCGACGGACCGATCGAGTACAGCAGGCCGCCCAGTACTGGCCCGACGATCGCCGAACCGGTGAAGGTCGCAGTCCAGAGCGCGATTACCTGCGGGAACTCTTCCTGCGTGCAGATCAAGGGAGGGATCGATCGCCGGGCCGGCGTCATCATCGCGTCAGATGCTCCGAGCGCTAAGGCGATCAGGAACAACGGCCACACTGTGCCCGGCTCCCACCGGCTGTAGAACACCAGCGCAACTGCACAGAGCACACGTCCGAACATGAACAGCGACGCCACGCGGCGCCGGTCGTACCGGTCGGCGACCCAGCCCGAGACGAGCACAAGCATCACGGCCGGCACGAACTGCGCCAAACCCAGGATTCCGATGTCCAATTCGTTGCCCGTGATGTCGAACGCCTGCTTGAACAGAACTGTGACCAACATGTTGTGGCCGACGGAGGCGAGCGCCGTCGATGCCAGATATCGGCGCACCGCTGTGCTGCGGAGAACCTGGCGGGCGTTGGTCACCCCGGCAAGTTATCCATGTGCGAACAGCCGCCGCCGATCGAACTCGGATCACGCCACGCGGTCGGCTCACGCATCCTCGTCGAACACCCGCTCCGGAACTGCGCTGCCGAAGCGCTCGACCAGCCGATCGACACCGCGGTCGACGACCATCGCCAGCGCCACGATGAGTGCAATCGCTGGAACGAGCGAATAATCGCCGAGCATCTCCGGAAGCAAGAAGACGGCGACGAATGGTGACCGTAACCCAACAGCGACGCCGACCGCCATCGCAGCGACCATCGCATCCCACGGGTGCTGAAGCCCCAGACCGAACGACTCGGCCGCCAGCAAGATCAACAGCACAGTGCCACTCGTGATACTGATGGTCGGGGTCAACACACCGCCGGGAGCGCCGGCGCCGAGCGCGGCGGTGGTGCCGATCAGCTTTCCGACCGTGAGCGCGAGAGCGAGGGTGACCGTCGCCCCGACCGATGCTTGACGCAAGGCGTCCATGCCGTTGCCTGCCGCCAGCGGGAAATAGGCAACCGCAACGCCCGCCACGGCGGCCAACGCAACGACCCCGATCCACGCCCGCCGCCCCAACCGGCGCACTAGCGCGCCGCCCCTCACACGGGCACGCACGTACAGGAACCCGTGGGCAACCAGCACAGCCGGCACCAAGCCGATCAGGGCCAGTTCGATCATCTTCCACTGCGAACCCTGAAGCGGCGGGAAGATGGTGCCGCCGCCGAGCAACCAGATCGACGTGGCGTAGCCGACCGCTGCTCCTGCGACGCCGAAAGTGACCGCCCGTCGGCTGGCCCGGACGCGCAGTGTCTCTTCGACATAGAAGACTGCAGCGATCGGTGCGTGATACGCGGCCGCGAAGGCTGCCGCGATGCCCGCCACAGCGAGCGCGTCGCCACGTCCTCCCGACTTGCGACCGAGCACGGCACCGACCGCCCCACCCGTCTCGATGATCGCCGATTCACGACCGATCGAAACCATCCCTGAAAAGACGGTCCAGGTTGCCAGCGACTGCACCATCGTGGCCCGTAACGAGATACTGCGGCCCTCGCCTCGGGCGGAAGCAGCGACAGCTTCGACGCCGACATGCTGCGACCAGTTGCGCTGGGCATAGCGACCCAACGCGGCAGCCAAGATCACCGAGCCGGTTACCACCACGAAAACGACCAGCCGCGGCAGCGATGCGGCTGACGCTGTGGCGTCGCGCGAGTCGCCGTACCACTCGAGCATCAGCTGCGCGAACTCCTTGAAGAAGTGGGCGAACGCAGCGGCTGCAACGCTCGCCGAGGCGACCAATATGATGGTCACCGGCAGCGGCCTCGATGGCCGCACATCGAAACCGAGCCCACCCTCCGGGCTTTCTGCGGGTTGGGCCCCGATGCGTCGGAGCAGTCCCATCGATCAGTCCGACACGATGACGATACGTACGTACATCAGCAGGTCACGGCACGGCCTGGAGCTCGTGAGGTCAATCTGGCGGTGCCTACCGATGCGTTCGATCACGATCCCGAACCAGCGACGCCCACCGCTTCGGCCAGGGCCGCGAGAAACCGATCGTTCTCCTCTGCAGCACCGATCGTGATCCGGATGCCATCACCAGAGAATGGGCGGACAACGACACCCCGTCGCTCGAGTTCGAAGGCGACGGCGTCCGTTCGCTCGCCCAATGCCAGCCACACAAAGTTGCCCTGATGGTTGGGGAATCTCCAGCCGGCGGCGGCCAGCTCGACCTCGACTCTGGCCCGCTCGGCGAGGATCGCCTGCACGCGCTCGCCGATCGCCGGCTCGTGGTCGAGCGCAGCAAGGGCGGCGGCCTGCGCAAGGGCGTTGACCGCGAACGGGAGCAGTGTCTTGTCGACTGTTGCGATCAACTCGGGGTGGCCGATTCCATAACCCACTCGCAAGCCCGCAAGGCCATGCGCCTTTGAGAACGTACGGGTCACGATCAGGTTCGCGAAGTCGGGCAGCAACTCGGTAACCGGATCGCCGAATCCAGGGTCGAGAAACTCGCGATAGGCCTCGTCGACGCACACGACGACATGCTCGGGCACCTGGTTCAACAACGACCGCAGCTCGGTCGTGGTTGACGCCGTACCGGTCGGGTTGTTCGGCGTCGCCAGGATGATCAGCTTCGTCCGGTCGGAGACGGCGGCCACCAGCGCGTCGATGTCGAACCCCAGATCGGCTGCTAGCGGCACCTGCAAACTGACCCCGTTCATCAGCCGGGCGAAGACCGGATACACCTCGAACGAGCGCCACGGAAACACGACCTCGTCGCCAGGATCGACATAGCTCAGATACAGCTGCTGCAAGATCCCTGACGACCCGTTGCCGACCGTGACCTGATCGGAACTGACACCGAGCCGATTGGCCAGCGCCTCTCGGACGGATGTTGCCCGATGGTCGCCATAGCGGTTGACACCGGCGGCCGCCTCCGTGATGGCGGCGATGATCGGGTCGAGCGGCGCCATCGGGTTCTCATTCGAGGCGAGCTTGATGGCCCCCGTGATCCCGTGCTCGGCCTCTGCCTGCGTGGCGCCCTTGCCGGGCCGATACGACGGAAGGTTGGCAACGACGGTGCGGGGGCGGCCGATGGTTGATTCAGTCACGATTGCGACGGTAGCCGGGGTGGCGGTGGTTACGTCGGACCGGCGTACAACACGTCGTGCCGTTCGAAGCGATCGATCTCGTCGATGCTGTACCCCACCTCGGCCAGCACCTCACGATTGTGCTCACCGTGCAACGGAGCAGGGCGGCGCACCACGTCGAGGGTGGCGGCCACACCGACGAGCGGTGGGGTGACCCGGTAGCTGCCGCCGTGGGGATGTTCGGCGATCGGCAGTCCGACCATCAGGTCGTCGACCGTGCCGACGCGGGTGGACGGGATATCTGCCGCCCGGAAGACCTCCATCCATTCGTCGGTGGTGCGTTGCAACATGATCGCGGCGACTTCCCGATACAGCGCGCCGCCGTTTTCCATGCGCGACCTACGGGTCAGAATGCGCGAATCGCCGATCAGGTCGTCGCGGCCACCAAACCGAAAGATCGTCTCGTAGTGCATCTGGTCGTAGGGCAACACGTGGACCATGCCGTCGGCCGTTTCGTGCGGGCGTCGCTCTGGAGTAAGAATCCGGGCGTATCCCGCCGGTCCGAGTGGCGGCTCGGGGATCGCCGATGCCCCGTGTTCGACCAGAAGGAACGAACGCATCACCTCGGTCATGGCGATCGTGGTTTCGGAACCATGGCCGGTTCGCTCGCGATGAAACAGGGCGACGGCAATCGCGTTGGCGATCACCAGACCGGCCGACTTGTCGGCGACCAGCGTCGGCATTAGCACGGGGGGCTGGCCTGCCCGTCGCGACAGGTCGGGTACGCCGCCGGCGGATTGGACGATGTCGTCGTAGGCGGGCAAGTCGGCGAATTCGGAGTCGGCCGGGTACCCGGCCGCCGCGCAGTACACGATGTCGGATTTGAAGGCCCGGATGTCGCCGTAGGTGATGCGAGCACGCGTCCGAGACCCGGGCCGCAGATTGGTGGCGAACACATCGGCGGTGGCCACGAGCCTGCCGAGTACTTCGTACCCCTCGACCGTTCGAATGTCGAGGCCGATACTGCGCTTGTTGCGCATCAGATTCATCGTGACGCCCGACAGTTCGGGGTGCGGCCCGATGCCCATCGATCGGTTGGTGTCTCCCCGCCGGTCTTCGATCACGATCACATCGGCGCCTTGGTCGGCGAGGATGTGTGTGCCGAGTGGCCCCATCACGACCGATGTCATGTCGATGATGCGAATGCCGTCGAGGGGAAGCTTCACGGCTCTGAACCTAGAGGATCAGGTTGGTCCACTCGGGTACCGAATGGCTACGACTGGTACCGTTCGGGCCAGAACATATGCAGGACAGCTGGAGGGTCAGATGAAGACTGCAATCACGGAAATGTTTGGAATCGACGTACCGATTCTGGCGTTCACCCACTGCCGCGACGTGGTCGTCGCCGTGTCGAAGGCTGGCGGCTTCGGCGTGCTCGGCGCCGTCAGTCACAGCGACGAGCAGCTCGAGATCGATCTCGACTGGATCGAAGACGAGCTTGGTGACCGCCCCTACGGTGTCGACTTGATCGTGCCGGCCAAGTACGCCGGATCGGACGAGGGTGGACTCAAGCTGAGCGACCTGATCGCGATGATCCCGAGGGAGCACCAGGAATTCGTCGACGACATCCTCCAGCGCTACGACGTTCCGGAGCTGGCACCCGACAGTGGACGCAGTGGCCTGGTCGGTGGCGGCAACAACGATGCCGCTCCGTTTTCAGCCAGCCGAGCCGATCCGCAGCTCGAGATCGCGCTCGCTCACCGGCCGACACTGATCGTCAATGCCCTCGGCCCGCCACCTGGGCACATGATCGAGCGCGTCAAGGAGGAGGGTCGCCTGATCGGCGCCCTGGCCGGCGCTGCCCAGCATGCCGAGCGTCACGTCAATGCCGGCGTCGACGTGATCATCGCCCAAGGCGCGGAGGCGGGCGGCCACACTGGCGAGATCGGCACGATGGTGCTGATCCCCGAAATCGTCGACGCCGTCGGCAACATCCCGGTACTGGGTGCAGGTGGCATCGGACGCGGGCGCCAGATGGCCGCCGCCATGGCGCTCGGAGCGCAAGGCGTGTGGTGTGGGTCTGTGTGGCTGACCACCGAAGAGGCCGAAACCCATCCGGCGGTGAAAGAGAAGTTTCTCGCTGCCACGTCGAAAGACACGATCCGCTCTCGTTCGCGAACCGGCAAGCACGCCCGCCAGCTCAAGACGGCTTGGACCGACGAGTGGGAGCGACCCGACACACCGGATCCGCTGGGCATGCCGCTCCAACCGATCCTGATCGACGAGGCGATCCGCCGGATCGACCGCTCGGCACACCAGCCCGGCAGCGGCGCCAACAAGCTTGCAAACTACTTTGTCGGCCAGATCGTCGGCGCTATGAACGAAACCAAATCGGCGACACGTGTCGTGTACGACATGATCGAGGAGTTCATCGAGTCGGTCGATCGCCTCAACGATCAGATGAACGCCTGACTGGCCCCACTCAGACCACGTCAGGCCTGAATCGCCCGAACGATCAGCTCCAGCATCTCATCGACCGCTCGCTCGAAACCAAGCCCGGTGTCTGACTGCACTCCCGGCTGGCTGAAGAACTGTCCTCCGCCGGCCAGCAGCCCGGCCACCACGGCCGGCGTGACGGGGCGAAACTCGCCCGCCGCGACCCCACGCTGCACCAGCTGCTCGGTGATCGCCATCACGTACCCGTAGTGGCGATCGAACAAGCGGCGGGCAGCAGGCTCGTCGGCCAGATCATCGCCAAACACCTGTGTGATGCGCTGCAGCTCGGCACCTCCCAGGCTGTAGGCACGGATCTGCACGGCGTATGACTGCGTGGCGTCGATCGAATCGAGTGCCGCCCGGCCGACCCGATGCAGAAACCGATCGAACACCAGCAGCACCAGCTCGTCCTTCGACGGCGCCAGCTCGTACAAGGTGCGACGCGAACAGCCGACATGGGCGGCGAGTTCCCGAACGCTGAAGCCCGAGAACCCCTCCTGAAGGAATCGTGCTTCGAGCTGGTCGAGAACCTCGCGATGCCGAGCGCCGAGCTGCATCTCGGCGCGCTGTGAGATCAACGGCCTGGGCCGCCGATTCGGAGCGACTGAGTCCGGTACCGACATGGCCGAAACAGTACCCGACGTTCCGGTGCCGCCCGCCAGCGTCAGCTGGCAGTCCAGAGCCGTCATACTGGTCGTGCGTGATGCTTGGCCCCGACCCCATCCCAATTGCCCCCGGCGCCGAGGCGGACGCCGAGCTGGCGACGCGCCTCGCCGTCGAAGCAGGGCATCTACTGGTGGCACTGCGAGAGCAGCTCTGGCAGGACGGTGCCCACTCGTGGCACGTCATGGACAGCGGCGACGCGAGGGCCCACGAGTTCATCGGCGAGCAGTTGCGGTTGCATCGGCCCTATGACGCAATCCTTGACGAAGAGGGGGCGGAAGACCCGCGCCGCTTCGACGCCGACCGGGTCTGGATCATTGATCCGCTCGATGGCACGCGCGAGTTTGGCGAACCCGGGCGCCACGACTGGGCGGTGCACATTGCGCTCTGGGATGGCGACCATTTCGGTGCCGGCGCCGTGTCGTTGCCTGCCCTCGATCTGGTGTTTTCCACCGACCCTGCGCCGGTGCTACCCGATCCGAAACGATGGCGCCCGCGCCTCATCACGTCACGCCACCGCGCTCCCTACGCCGCCGTCATCGTGGCCAACACTCTCGGATGTGACGCAGTGCGGCTCGGGTCGGCCGGCGCCAAGGCGATGGCTGTCGTAATGGGCGAGGCCGACATCTATCTCCACGACGGCGGCATGTACCAATGGGACAGCGCCGCCCCGGCGGCGGTAGCTCTGGCGGCCGGCCTGCACGTCAGCCGGATCGATGGCACACCGATCGTGTACAACGACCACGACCCGTGGCTGCCCGACTTCTTGATCTGCCGACAAGAGCTCGCCGACGCCGTGCTCGAGGCACTCTGGGGCGACAACCGGCAGTCCTAGGCGGCCAGCGGGCTGTCAACTCTGTCAACTCTGTCAACATGGGCCGAACGGTCCCGGTCACAGGCACCCGACACAGCGCTGAGACCGAGCCCATCAAGGTGCTGAGCCGAAACCAGAGGTGAGCTCACGATGAAACTGAACACGACCAGATTCGAGACAGACGGACACGTGGCGGCGGTGTACCTCGATCGACCACATCGGCACAATGCCTGGACCGGCCGGATGCACACCGAGTTCCGGTGGATCATGGCTGAGCTCGAGTCCGATGACACGATCCGTGCCGTCGTGGTAACCGGCACGCCACCCGCGTTCAGTGTCGGGGGCGACAGTGAGGCGCTCGCCAAACATGCCGATTCAGGTAGCTACGACACCGGCCTGCCTCCAGAGCCAGCGCGGCCCGGCATCAATGTGCGGCCCGAGTACGACGACGACTTCGCCTGGATGTACGGGTACCGCACACCGATCATCGCCGCCGTCAACGGTGCCGCCGCAGGAGTCGGGCTGGCCCTGGCACTGTTCGCCGACCTCCGATTCGGCGCCGCCCCCGCCAAACTCACCACGGCGGCCCCGAAACTCGGGCTCCCAGCTGAATACGGGATGAGCTGGGTCTTGCCCCGGATGATCGGCGTGACCCGAGCGGCCGACCTGTTGCTGTCGGGCCGCGTGGTCACGGTTGCCGACACCGCCGAATGGGGTCTGTGGAATGACGTCTTGCCAGACGGTGAGTCGACGCTGGCCGCCGCTCTCGACTACGCCCGGGTGCTGTCAAGCACCGTCGGACCGAACGCCGTCAGTGTCACCAAGTCACAGCTATATCACGACCTCCATCGCCACTCGGCCGGCGGATCGGTGGCCGATTCGAAACGACTACTCGGCGAGGCGATGGCGACCAGCGAATACCGTGAGGGCGTCTCGGCGCTGCGAGAGAAGCGGGCGCCACGGTTCTGAAGCCCGATCCGATGCACAAGGGCGCGACCCATAGACTGCGGCGATGCCCGACCAACCCGATGTGGACGCAAACCTTTTAGTCGTTGCCGCCATCGCGTCGGCCGGTGCCGCCGTGGTTCACGCCGCTGCAGCGGGCATCCACGCCGACCACACCACACTGGCCCGGTTGTTCATCGCCCTCGCCGTCGCTCAAGCCGCGGTCGCCGTAGCCGGGTTCGTACGCGGCGATCGACTGACCGGCTTCGCCCTGTTGCTCATCAACAGCGGCGCCGTCGTCGGATGGCTGCTGACCCGCCTCAGCGGCATCTCGTGGATCGGTGGCCTCGAGGTTGCCGAGCGGCCACAGTTGGCCGACACGACCGCTGCCATTCTCGCCCTGGTTTCCGCTGTCGCCGCCGGATCCTGGCTCGCCGGGAGAGTATCGGCGCTACCGGCTCGGGCGATCGCCAATGCCGCCATCCTGGCCGGCGCGCTCGTCATCCCGGGTCTGGTCGATGCCACCAGTCACGACCATGTAGACCATGTAGACCATGTAGACCATGTAGACCATGTAGACCATGTAGACCATGTAGACCATGCGACCGACAATGGTTCGGCGGTTTCCGGTGATGGTCACGATCACGCCGCCGAATCGTCGAGCTCACAGCACCCTGACTCGACTGTGGTTGACACCGATCACACCGATCACACCGATCACACCGATCCCGGCACCGACACCGATCACACCGATCACACCGATCACACCGATCCCGGCACCGCCACCGACCACACCGATCACACCGA
>CALFRK010000042.1 GCA_937919625.1 uncultured Ilumatobacter sp. | reverse complement strand
ACCCCTCATGACGGTGTTTCGCATGACGGTGCTTCGCATGTCGGTGTCGCCCATGACGGTGTCGCCCATGTCGGTGTCGCCCATGACGGTGCTTCGTATGACGGTGCTTCGCATGACGGTGTCGCCCATGACGGTGCTCGTATGACGGTGTCGGTGATCGTGCTGGCGGCTGGCGCCGGCACCCGCATGCGCTCAGACCGGCCGAAACCGCTGCATCGCATCTGTGGGCGCCCGCTCGTACTCCACGTCGTGCACGCCCTCGCCCAGCTGCGGCCGACCCACACCGTGCTCGTCGTCGGACACGCCGCCGAACAGGTCACCAAGCTGGTTCAACACGAGGCTCCCAGCTGGGCGAACGTCACGTTTGTCGAGCAGATCGAACAGAACGGCACCGGCGACGCGGCGGCGATCGGGATGACAGCCCTCGCCGGCGACGACTACGACGACGAGCACGCGATCGTGGTCATCCTGCCCGGTGATGCCCCGCTGCTGGCCCCCGAAACACTCGACGAGCTGGTCGCCACGCATGTCGCCAACTCCAACGCGGCGACGATGTTGACCAGCGTGATGGACGACCCAACCGGGTACGGACGCGTGATCCGCGCCAACGACGGACGGGTTTTGCGAATCGTCGAACAACGCGACGGGTCACGAGAAGAGCTCGACGTCGACGAGGTCTGCACGAGCATCTACGTTTTTCAACGTGATCTGCTCGGCCCGGCCCTGCGCAACCTCACCACCGACAACGCCCAGGGCGAGTTTTATCTGACCGACGTGATCGGTGGATTGGCATCGATGGGGCACCGGGTCGGGGCGGTGCCAGCCCCCGAATCTGAGACCCAGGGCGTCAATGATCGATGGCAGCTGGCGCTGGCCGAACGCGAACTCCGCAACCGCACCAACCGGCATTGGCTGCTCAACGGGGTCACCATGGTCGATCCACGCCAAACATTCATCGACGTCACCGCCCGACTCGGCCGCGACGTCACGATCTATCCCGGCACGTTGCTGCAGGGCGCCACCGTGATCGGAGACGGTTGCGAGATCGGCCCCGCCACCCAGCTCGACGGATGTGTCGTCGGCGCCAACAGCACGGTCCGCCAAACCGTCGCCACCGACGCAGAGATCGGCGACGACGCGGTCGTCGGACCGTTCGCCTATCTCGGGCCCGGATCCACCGTCATTTCCGGGGCCATCACCGGACCGTTCTACACTGCACCTGTCGACAGCTGATCGACGCCGTCGATCAGAAACACGCCGATCAACGCAGCTGCCCGCGGAGGGGCGCTCACCATGGAGAAGGTCACCACCAAGAAACTGGCCATCTATTCCGGCCGAACACATCCGGCGTTGGCCGAGGAGGTGGCGACCCATCTCGGTCAGGCACTTGGCGACCCGAACATCGTGCAGTTCGCCAACGGCGAGATCCGGCCCCGTTTCGGCGAGAGCGTCCGCGGCTCAGACGTGTTCATCATGCAGAGCCACTACGGCGTCGACGGCCGCTCGGTCAACGACTCGATCATGGAACAACTGACCATGATCGATGCCGCCTACCGGGCGTCGGCCAAGCGGATCACGGCGGTCTGCCCGTTCTACGGGTACGCCCGCCAAGACCGCAAAGCCGAGGGGCGCGAGCCGATCACCGCCCGTCTGATCGCCGACATGTTCAAGGCCGCCGGCGCAAAACGGATGATCTCGGTCGACCTGCACTCCGGCCAAATTCAGGGATTTTTCGAGGGTCCTGTCGATCACCTCACGGCAGCGCCCGTGCTCGAGACGTACATCCGGGCCCAGGCACCCGACTCACCCGTGATCGTTTCGCCCGACTCGGGCCGCATCAAGGTCGCCGAACGGATGGCGCAGCACCTCAACGACTGCGAAGCCGACATCGCTTTCATCTACAAGCGCCGACCGAAGGGCCAGGCCAACGTGGTCGAGGCGAAGGAAGTGATCGGCGATGTCAAAGGGCGGCTGTGCATCGTCACCGACGACATGATCGACACCGGCGGCACGATCGTGTCGGCGGCCGAGATCCTGCTCAAGCGGGGGGCCACCGAGGTGTGGGCGATGGCCACCCACGGTGTGCTGTCAGGCCCGGCGATCGACCGCCTCAAAAACGCGCCGCTCAGCCGTCTCGTGCTGACCAACACGCTGCCGCTTCCGCCCGAGAAGCAAATTCCTCAGATCGAGGTGCTCTCTGTGGCAGAAATCATCGCCGAAGCACTCAGCGCGGTCTTCGACGACACCAGCGTCAGCGAAATCTTCGGCGGCGAAAACATGGCGTAGCAGCTCTGCCCCGGTGGTAGTCGACCGCCTGGCCGCTAACATTGCTGGCTGCTCGTATGACCGTTTGTAGAGGCTGATCAACCCATGTCTGAGACCATTCTTGTTGCCAACTCTGGGCGCGCTACCGGTAGCGCCAATTCGCGTCGCCTGCGCGCCGACGATTCCATTCCGGCCGTCGTATACGGCCTGGGCATGGAGCCGCTCAGCATTTCGGTAGACCGTCGCGACCTTCGTAAGGCCGTGTCCGGCACATCGGGCATGAACACGATCCTCGACCTCAGCGTCGACGGCACTGTGTATCCGACAATCATCAAAGACGTCCAGCGCCACCCGGTCCGCCGCAACGTCGCACATGTCGACTTCATCCAGATCGACCTCGAGGCCGACCTCACCGTGTGGGTGCCGGTCCGGCTCGAGGGCGAAGCCAAAGACGTCATCTCCGGCAACGGCCTAGTCGACCTGTCGATGAACGAGATCGAGGTCGTCACCACGCCGCGCAACATTCCCGACGAGATCGTGATCGACGTCAGCGAGATGACAATGGACACCACGATCACCGTCGGCGACGTGCCGCTGCCGGCAGGCGTCACCGCCACAGCCGACGCGGACCTGCCAGTGGTCACCGTGCTCACGATGCGCACGCCTCTGCTCGACGATGAAGACGCCGCTGCCGAGGCTGCTGCCGAGGCCGCCGACGGCGAGGCCGGCGACGACGCCGGCGACGACACCAGCGAGTGAGCCTCAGCTCACAGGCGTGACCCATGGGCCTCTTCGATCGGCGTGCCGGCAAACGCACTCCGTTCGATTGGCTGGTCGTCGGGCTCGGTAACCCTGGCACAAAGTACGCAGGCACCCGCCACAATGTCGGAGAGGAATGTGTTCGGCTGCTGGCCGAACGCCACGACGCTCCGCTCAAGGCCGGACGCGACAACGCGCTGATCGGCGAGGCCCGGTTCACAACCGGGCTCGACCCCACCCGCGTGGTACTCGCCTTTCCGATCACGTTCATGAACGAGTCGGGCCAGGCCGTCTCGGCGCTGATCCGCCGCTACGGAATCGATACGCCTGAACGAATCATCGTCGTCCACGACGAACTCGACCTCGAACCGGGCGTGCTAAGGGTCAAAGCCGGTGGCGGCCTGGCCGGCCACAACGGGCTGCGCAGCATCACCCAGCATCTCAAGACGCAGGACTACCTACGGGTTCGGATCGGGGTCGGCAAGCCGCCCAACAAGGATCGTGGCGCCAACCACGTGCTGACCCGAATCCCGAGCCGACAACGCGACCTGCTCGACACCGTGGTGGCCGAGGCCGCCGACGCCGTCGAGATGATCATCGCCCAGGGTGTCGACGTCGCAATGCGCGAATTTCATGGCCGCTGACACTTCGGCACCGCTCGGTGCGCTGCCCCCGTTGCTGCGCGACGAACCCGGCGTCACCCGGGCCCTGACCGAGCCGCAAGCCCGGCTGGCGATCGTCGAGGTCGCCCGGCCAATTTCGATCGCCGCCTTGGCCAGCTTGTCGAACCGGCGGCCGCTCGTGGTTGCGTGTCCAACCGGGGCGATGGCCGGCCAAATGTACGACGACCTCTGTCAATACCTCGGGGCCGACGCCGTTGCCCACTTTCCGGCGTGGGAAACGCTGCCGTTCGAACGCGTCAGTCCGGCCGTCGAAACGATGGGCCAGCGACTCGAGGTGCTCTGGCGAATCGGCGACAGCGAACGCTGCCCGAAGGTGATCGTCGCCGGTGTCCGCGCCCTGCTGCAGAAACTCGGACCGGGCACGATCGACGTCGAACCGATCGTGATCAGGCCGAACTCGATCGTCGACCCCGACCAGCTTGCAGCCCAGCTCGTCGAGTTCGGCTACCGCCGCGAAGAACTCGTCGAGCATCGCGGCGAGTTCGCCCGTCGCGGGGCGATCGTCGACGTTTACCCGTCTACCGCCGACGCCCCGATCCGGATCGACCTGTGGGGCGACGAGGTCGACCGTCTCACGGTGTTCGGCGTCAACGACCAGCGATCGATCGGCGACCTCGACCAAGCCACGATCTTTCCCGCCCGCGAACTGATCCAGACCGACGATGTGCGCGACCGGGCGAACAACCTGATCGCCACCGAACCATGGGGCCGCGAACAGTGGGAGCGGCTGGCAGAAGGCGCCCAGTTCGAGGGAATGGAGTCGTGGGTGCCATGGCTTATCGACGACGAGCTGCTGATCACCGACATCTTGCCCGACACAGCCAAGGTGATACTGATCGAACCGCGCCGGATGCGCGACCGGGCCGCCGACCTATTGGCCGAAGAAGACGACCTCGCCAAGGCCTTGGCGTCGACCTGGGCCCGCGACCCGTCGAAAGAGTTCCCTCGGTTACACGCCGCCTCTGACCGCCTGCTCGCCGACGGCTCGGCATTCTGGACGATCGACTCGACACCCGAGTCACCGAACACCCCCGCCGTGCAAGCGTCTGGGTGGGGGCCCGTGGGAGGCGACGGTTCGGGGCTGGCGGCGCGCCTGGCCGACCTGATCCGGCAGGGCTACACCGTCACCGTGGCCGCCGACGGGGCAGGATCGGCTGCGCGGCTGCACGAGATCCTGCTCGACCAGGGGCTCGACTTTCCGATCGCCCGAGCCGGCGCTCTGGCCAAGCCAGGTGGGGCGATCGTCGTCGCCCCGCTGCACCGCGGATGCACCCTGCCGCTCGCCAAGCTGGCGGTGGTGGCCGAGAGCGACCTGACCGGACGTCGTCGCGCCCATCGCAAGGCGCGCCCGCGCCGGCGCCAGGGCACCACCACCTTCGAAGACCTAAAAACCGGCAACTATGTGGTGCACCATCAACACGGGGTCGGCCACTACGAAGGCATGGTCAAACGCACGATCGGCGGAGTCGAACGCGACTATCTGCTGGTCGGCTACAAGGGCGGCGACAAGCTGTATGTGCCATCCGACCAGATCGACACGCTGCGCCAATACGTCGGCGGCGAGGCACCCACATTGCACCGACTGGGCGGCAGCGACTTCGCCAAGGCGAAGGGCAAGGTCAAGTCGGCGGTCCGCGAGATCGCCCAAGAACTCGTCGTCTTGTACCAAACCCGCGTCAACGCAGTCGGCCACGCATTCGGAATCGACACCCCATGGCAACGCGAGATGGAAGACGCCTTTCCGTTCGTCGAGACACCCGACCAACGGACCGCGATCGACGACATCAAAAGCGACATGGAGCGCCCGTTTCCGATGGACCGACTGGTGTGCGGCGATGTCGGGTTCGGCAAGACCGAGATCGCCGTGCGGGCCGCCTTCAAAGCGATCCAAGAAGGCAAACAGGTCGCCGTTTTGGCGCCGACGACGCTGCTGGTCAGCCAGCACGGCAACACCTTTGCCGACCGGTTCGCCGGCTACCCGATCAGGGTCGAGGTGCTGTCACGATTCCTGACCAACGCCCAGGCCAAAAAGGTGCTCGAAGGCATGCGCGACGGCGACGTCGACTGTGTGATCGGCACCCACCGGCTGCTCGCAGCCGACATCAGGTTCAAGGATCTCGGCCTGCTCGTGGTCGACGAGGAACAACGCTTCGGTGTGCAGCACAAAGAGCTGATCAAGCGGATCAAGACCAATGTCGACGTACTCACACTGTCTGCAACGCCGATCCCCCGAACGCTCGAGATGTCACTGGTCGGCATCCGCGACCTGTCGCTGTTGCAGACACCCCCTGCCGACCGACAACCGATCCTGACCTATGTCGGCGAGTACGACGAGCGGGTCGCAGTCGAGGCGATCCGCCGCGAGCTACTTCGCGAGGGACAGGTCTTCTGGGTTCACAACCGGGTCCGATCGATCGACACTGCCGCCGCACGCTTGCGCCAACTGGTGCCAGAGGCACGAATCGCGGTGGCCCACGGACAGATGGACGAGGGAACACTCGAACAGGTCGTGGTCGACTTCTGGGAGGGCCGTTACGACGTGCTGGTGTGCACCACCATCATCGAGTCGGGGATCGACATGCCAACCGTCAACACACTGGTGGTCGAGCGCGCCGATCTGCTCGGTCTTGGCCAGATGCACCAGCTCCGCGGCCGTGTCGGTCGCAGTGGCAGCAGGGCGTACGCGTACCTGTTTCACCCCCAAGACAAGGTGCTTACCGAGGAGGCCTACGAACGGCTCAAAACGATCGGCGAGGCAACCGATCTCGGGTCGGGCTTCAAGATCGCCATGCGCGACCTCGAGATCCGCGGCGCCGGCAACCTGCTCGGCCAGGCCCAATCGGGCCATATCGCCGCTGTCGGTTACGACCTGTACTGCCAGATGGTCACCGAAGCGGTAGCCGAAATGAAGGGCGAACCGATCGCGACCCGATCGGAGATCAAGCTCGACGTGCCGACCGACGCCTTTCTGCCGGTCGACTACGTGTCGAAGGAAGGGCTAAGGCTCGAGGCCTACCGCCGCCTGGCCGACGTCACCAGCCATGAGCAGGTCAACGACATCCGCACCGAATGGGAAGACCGTTACGGTCCACTCCCCGGCCCGGCCGAAGCATTGCTGATGGTCGGTCGACTGCGAGCCGAATGCCATCGACTCGGCGTCGTCGACATGCAGATCACCGAGCAGCAAGCGCGCCTGGCGCCGATCGATCTGAAGCTCTCGGCCTCGACGCGACTAAAGCGGCTCTCGAAGGGCGCGATCCACAAAGAAGACCTGCGACAACTCGTGGTGCCGATCCCGCGCGGGCACGACGCAGCGACGTTTCTGGTCGGATTCCTGCAAGAACTGCTCCCGGTCGAAGCACCCGCTTCAACGTGACCGCTAGAGCGCTACCACACTCGACCGATAGGTTGTTCGACGTGATTCGACGTTCCCCTCTTCGTCTGGCCATCGCCTCCGCTGTCATGCTGCTCGCAGCGTCAGGCTGTGCCACGTTCACCAACGCCGATGTCGCCGCCCAAGTCGGCGACTCCGACATCACCACCGACGACTTCGGGGCCCTGGCCGAGGAGTACTTCGCCAACCCTGATGTGTTCGGCACCGCTGCTCCCCTCGACGGCAGGGTCAGCGGCGAGCAGTCGCGATTGCTGCTGGGGGCGATGGCGCGCCAAGAGATCGTCAACCAGTTCCTGGCTCAACAAGGCATCGACGCCTCCGGTATCCAACAGGCATTCAAAGACTCCGCTTTGGCGGCGACGCCGATCGAGGGCATGTCCGACGCGATGCAGGACCTGATTGCGAGTATCGACGACGCTCCGCGCAGCGAGGCGGTCACACTGGCCGAGACTCCCACCATCGATCAGCTGCGGGCGCTGTACGCCGACAACCCGACCAAAACGGGCCTCGTCTGCGTACGCCACATCCTGGTCGACACCGAAGCAGAGGCCCAGAGCGTGCTCGACGAACTGCGCAACGGGGCCGACTTCGCCAGCTTGGCGATCGAGCGCTCGATCGACCCAACGGCCGCCGACCTCGGCGGGGCGATCTCAAACGTCGACAATCAGTGCATCCCGCTTCAGACCGTACTCGCCAGCTTTGACCCAGCCTTCGTCGCCGGGGCGCTGGCGGCCCGCGAGGGGGTCCCCTCCGAGCCGGTCGAGAGCTCGTTCGGATGGCACATCATCCTGCATCGCCCATGGGATGAGGTCGCCGAATCGGTTGGCCAGATTCACCAGCCGGGCGACTCCGGTGCGTTCTTGTTCGATGGCTTCGCAGCCACGGTCGAGGTCAATGTCGACGCCCGGTTCGGCACCTGGAACCCGATCTCGGGCGCCATCGCGCCGGTTGGCTAAACATGTCGGGCCGACTGCCTTGCGTCGTGGTGGTCGGGCTGGGCCCCGGCGGTATCGATCACATCACCGCCGAGACGCTGGCGACAATCGAACGAATCGAACACCGGTTTGTGCGCACGACGATCCATCCATCCGCACATCTCGTTCCCGATGCCGAGTCGTTCGACGGGCTGTACGAGCAGGCCGACCGTTTTGAGGACGTGTACGCGGCGATCACAGAACGGTTGGTGACCGCCGCCGCCGAACACGGTGAGGTGTTGTATGCGGTTCCCGGCTCGCCACTGGTACTCGAACAATCGGTTCGCATGCTGCGCACCGACGATCGGGTCGACGTCGTGTTGGTCCCGGCGATGTCGTTTCTCGACCTGGTGTGGGCTCGGCTCGGGATCGACCCGATCGAGGCCGGGGTGCGTCTTGTCGACGGGCACCAGTTCGGCGTAGCGGCGGCCGGCCAGACCGGGCCATTGCTCGTCGCCCACACCCACGCCAACTGGGTGCTGTCCGACATCAAGCTGGCGATCGACGACCCGCACGGTGGCATCGATGATTGCCGCGTCGTGCTGTTGCAGGCGCTCGGCACATCCGACGAGCGGATCGTCGAGACCACGTGGGCCGAGATGGATCACACGATCGAGGCCGACCACCTGACCTCGCTGTACGTGCCGTCGCTCGGCGTGGCGGCCGGCGAGGGATACATCCGGTTTCACCAACTCGCCCGCAGATTGCGCGAGCAGTGCCCGTGGGACATCGAACAGACCCATCACAGCCTGGTTCCGTACCTGATCGAGGAGACCTACGAGGTGGTCGATGCGATCCAGGCGCTCGACCCCGATGACCCCGGCAGCGACGAGCACCTGATCGAGGAACTGGGCGATCTGTTGTACCAGATCGAATTCCATGCCACGATCGCCGAGCAGCAGGGGCGCTTTACGATCGCCGACGTCACCACAGGGATTCACGACAAGTTGGTGCGCCGTCACCCCCATGTGTTCGGGGATCCCGACGGCAACGCCGTCGAGGTCGACGGCACGACAGAGGTGCTGTCCAACTGGGAGGCGATCAAGCGCGCCGAGAAAAATCGCACCTCAGCGTTCGACGGGGTGCCCGGCTCGCTGCCCTCGCTCGCCTACGCCCACCAGCTTCAAAAGAAGGCGGCCAGGCTCGGTTTCGATTGGCCTGATGTCGACGGAGCGCTTCCGAAAATCGCCGAGGAGGCGAACGAGTTGGTCGCCGCCGCCGCCTCGGGCGATCAGTCGGCCGTCGTCGACGAGCTCGGAGATTTGCTGTTTGCCGTGGTCAATGTGTCACGGCACCTGCGGGTCGACCCTGAATCGGCATTGCGGGCAGCATCCAACAAGTTCCGTACACGGTTCGAAGCGGTCGAGTCGCTGGCGGCCGAACGCGGCATCGATCTGCACCAGGTCGACCTTGCTGTTCTCGATGCGCTGTGGGACGAGATCAAGCGCGGGCTGTAACGAACATTCGTATTCTCAGCCGACCGGGGGATGGGCCAGTGGCCAGCGGCCAGCGGCCAGCGGCCAGCGGCTAGCGGTGCGGAACCTGTGACAGCAGAGACTCTCCGAACCGATGACGTAGCTGGAACCGATTCTCGGTGCCATCTTCGATCGCCCGGGCTGCCTCGTTGACCGAGAGCGCACCGAGCACCAGAATCAATCCACCGATCACGAGATAGGCGCCGAGCGGGCCCCATTGTTCTGGTTCGCTTGCCTGATCGATGGTCGACAGGCCACCGAGAAACTGCAACGCCGCCAGATAGGCCACGCCCATGATGTAGGACGCCCTGAGCGGACGGCGACGCGCCTCGGTCGCGTTGGCGACACGCTCGAGTGCCAGCAACGGGATCGCGATGAAGATCGTCTGCAGAATGAACCCCGCCGCCTGACCGACCCAGTCGTCGGCCTCGGCGACGATCTGGGAGCCGACGAGCCACACCCCGAACAGCCCAACCGGCAGGCTTGCAGCGGCGACGATCGGATTGCGGCGCTTTCCGGTGGCGCGATGAACGTTGATGGCGGCGAGCGCGATCCATGCCGTAGCGATCGGGATCAGGGCGAACACCACCCATCGTTCGATCTCGCGCAGCACGTCGAAGAGGTCCCAGGTTCGCTCGAGTTGCGACGACAACACGCCGGCGGACCGGTCTTGCCGCCACAACAGCAAGACAAGTATCGCCCCCACGATCGTGAGCAGCCACACCAGCGACATCAACACCGCGATCGCGAGGCGCAACATGTTCGCCCCGGAAAACGGCTGGCGTGCGGCGCTCAGGTCGCCGTGCTGTGACTGGCGCAACCGTTCAAACGGCGACGACTTGGCAGGAGTGTCAGGGATTGCACTCGCCACATTTCCGGGCGCCTTGGTGACCGTTGTGCGAGTCACACTTCGTCGCGCCTCGTCAACGCGCTGCGTCGATCCACCCAGATCGGGCGCGGACGCGCCCGACCCGCCAGCTTCAGAGGCCACCATGGCTCCAATCCCACACGCCTCTATCGTCGCGCATTCGGAACGGCTTGAGCGGCTCTTGTGGGAAGTTGGGGTGCGCATGTTTGCGGCTCACGACCGCCACACTGGTGGGGTGCGGATCCAGGTCGCCCATCCCTCTGACCACCCTGCGATTGCCGAGTTGCCGTTTCGAGGCGCGCTCGAGTCGTGGGACATGCCCAACGTCCACGACGTCCTGGGCTTGCACCGACACGTGGTGAAGCTGATCGAGTTCGGCAACATTTCCTACGTCGTCAAGGAACTGCCAGACGATCTGGCACTGCGCGAGTTCCGCCTGCTGCGCGAAATCGACGAGGCAGGTCTCCCAACCGCCGAGGTCGTTGCTGTGATCACCGACCGATCCGGGGGCGAAGGCATGATCGTCACCCGCCACCTCGATTATTCCGTGCCGTATCGATCGTTGTTGATGGGGCGCGGATTGGAGATCCCGTATCTCGGAGACCGATTGCTCGACGCCCTGGTGGCGTTGTTGGTCAGGATCCACCTCAAGGGTTTCTTCTGGGGCGACTGCTCGCTTTCCAACACACTGTTTCGCCGCGATGCCGGGGCGCTTCAGGCGTACATCATCGATGTCGAA
The DNA here is from genome assembly GCA_937919625.1 of uncultured Ilumatobacter sp. Lineage (GTDB taxonomy): Bacteria > Actinomycetota > Acidimicrobiia > Acidimicrobiales > Ilumatobacteraceae > Ilumatobacter. The sequence continues at coordinate 2,165 of CALFRK010000042.1, read as the reverse complement.
ACCGCCGAGCACCACCCTGAGTTGTCGAACGGCCAACGAGAACTCGACATCATGCTCGCCACCGACAATGTTGCGGGCGGCCTGCTCGATCTCGAGGCTGGCGGGCGGCTGACCAGTGGCATCGATCCGATCGACTTCGCGATCGCAATCCAGGGACGCTACGAAGCGTTGTGGGACGAGATCACCTCTGTCTCTACGGCGACGATCGGCGACGTTGTGCCGATGCGAGACCGACTCGAACGCCTGCACGATCTCGGGTTCGAGGTAGAGGAGATGGAAGTCGTCACCAATGCCGACGACGTCTCGGTCAACTTCATTCCAAAGGTCGTCGAACACGGCTACCACGCCGAGCGCCTGAAAAACCTAACGGGCCTGACAGCAGGCGAAAACCAAGCCCGCCGCATGCTGCAGGACATCCACAGCTATGCAGCGTGGCTGCAAGCCGAGTCCGGTCGTCACGTGCGGTTCAACGTCGCCGCCGTGCGCTGGCTCGACAGTGTTTTCGAGCCGGTGATCGCAGCGATTCCAGGCGAGATGTTCGACCGTTTGGAAGCCGCCGAGATATTCCACCAGTTGCTCGAGCACCGCTGGTACATGGCCGAACGGGCCGGAACCGACGTGCCCCTGTTGGATGTCGTCGACGACTATCTAAGCGTCCTTGCGAGCGCTCCACCAGAACGTCTGCAGCTCGAAGACTCGGCGACCGCCGAGGGTGTCGATCCGACCGGTGAGATTCGGCCCAAAGACCCTGGCCACAACACGGACGACCCGGATACGGTGTCTGGCGTATGACTGAGATCGTTTACATCACAGGCCGCGAAATCCTCGATTCCCGCGGCAACCCCACCGTCGAAGTCGATGTCGTGTTGGCATCGGGTGCTACCGGCAGAGCCGCTGTTCCGAGTGGCGCCTCAACCGGCGAGCACGAGGCTGTCGAGTTGCGCGATGGTGATGACCGATACATGGGCAAGGGCGTGCTCAACGCAGTGGGGTTCGTCAACGACGAGATCGCCGGTGTGCTCGAGGGTTTCGACGCCCTCGATCAGCGCGGCATCGACCGCGAGTTACTCGACCTTGACGGCACCGACAACAAGAGCCGGATCGGCGCCAACGCGATCCTCGGCACCAGTCTGGCCGTTGCCAAGGCCGCCGCCGCGGCGCTCGAGATTCCGCTCTACCGCCACGTCGGGGGGGCGAACGCTCACGTCTTGCCAGTACCGATGATGAATGTGCTCAACGGTGGCGTGCACGCCGACAACTCGGTCGACTTTCAAGAGTTCATGATCATGCCCGTCGGGGCACCCTCGTTCAAGGAGGCGTTGCGCTGGGGCACCCAGACGTACCACGTCCTCAAGAAGGTGCTGCACGACAAGGGTCTCGCAACTGCGGTTGGCGACGAGGGCGGTTTCGCTCCCGATCTCGAGTCGAACGAAGACGCCATCAAGCTGCTCGTGGAAGCGATCCAGGCCGCCGGATTCACCCCCGGCGACGACATCGCGATTGCGCTCGATCCCGCCGTCAGCGAGATTTATCGCGATGGCATGTATCACCTGGAGGGAGAGGGCAAGCTGCTCTCGGCTGACGAGATGGCGGCCTACTGGACACGCATCGTCGACACCTATCCAATCGTCTCGATCGAAGACGGTATGGACGAGAACGACTGGGACGGCTGGGCCAAACTCACAGCCGCGATCGGCGACCGCTGCCAGATCGTCGGCGACGACCTGTTCGTCACCAATAGTCGATTGCTCCAGCGCGGCATCGACGAAACCGTCGCCAACTCAATCCTGGTCAAGGTCAACCAGATCGGTTCGCTGACCGAAACACTCGACACCGTCGAGCTGGCTACCCGCCATTCGTATACGGCGGTCATGAGCCACCGCAGCGGCGAAACCGAGGATTCGACGATCGCCGATCTCGCCGTCGCCACCAACTGTGGTCAGATCAAGACCGGTGCACCCGCTCGATCCGACCGTGTCGCCAAGTACAACCAGCTGCTCCGCATCGAGGCCGAGCTCGGCGAGGCTGCCGAGTTCCGCGGCCGCTCAGCGCTGGCCCCCCGCTGACACGCTGTCGTTGACACGCTGTCGTCGACACGCTGTCGTTGACGCGCTGTCGTTGACGCGCTGTCGTTGACGCGCTGTCGTTGACACGCTGTCGTTGAC
>CALFRK010000041.1 GCA_937919625.1 uncultured Ilumatobacter sp. | reverse complement strand
AGAGGCGCAACCCACACACCCGGTGGTTCCGAATCGCCGGAGAGGCGGGTCTCAGTCGACGAAGTTGGGCGAGCGGCGCTCCATGTTGGACCTGATCGCCTCGATCTGATTCGGCGAACCGATCTGTTCGCCGATGATCCGACGCTCTTGGGCGAACTGATCGGCGGCACCTTCGGCGAACATTCGGTTGAACAGCGCTTTCGATCCGCGCACCGCGCCGGGGCTGCGCCCAGCGATCTCGCCGGCGAGTTCCATCGCATCGTCGTACGGGTTCTCACTGAGTCGGGTGACCAGACCGAGGTCGTATGCCTCGCGGCCGTCGACCATTCGCGCCGTATAGGTGAGCTCGCGAGCCACGTCGGATCGCACGAGCCGACTGAGCATGAAGGTGCCGGTCATGTCGGGCACGAGACCCCAGTGCACCTCGCGCACCGACCACTTAGTGTCGGGATGAGCGATGCGGATATCAGCCCCCATCGCGATCTGGAACCCGCCGCCGAGGGCGTGCCCGTGCACCGCAGCGATCACCGGCATCGGAAGCTCTTGCCATACCCAGCAGATTTGCTGGCCGCGATGCGTGATCCGGCCAGCCGGGAGTTCGCCAGGATTGCCGCCCGGCTCGGCCGGTTGTTCGCTGAGGCCGGCCATGCTTGAAAACATCGAAAAGTCGAGTCCAGCGCAGAAAGACTCGCCTTCGCCTGACAGCACGACAACACGAACCCCTTCGGCGGTCTTGAGCTGCTCGCCCGCCTCCTCGATGGCGGTGAACTGCGCTCCGTCGAGCGCGTTTCGTTTGTCGGCGCGGTTGAAGCGCACGTCGGCGATGCCATCGGAAATGGTGACCGTTACTCGATCATTTGTGGCTCGATCAGACATACCGAGAGTTTCGCAGATCAACCCTTCCTGGCTCGCAGTGTGTACGACGCAAGGAGTCGCTCTGGGCGTCTGACAGCGTTTGCGGGTCGGCCGCGTGCTGCTTCAGCCTGTACTCGTCGCTGGCTGCACGGTGACGTACACGCGATTCCCAGTGGCTTGGGATCGCCCGACAGTCACCGCCCGTCGTCCCGTGATCGTGGCACAGCGCGAACTCCGGTCCGAACCAGCTGTCAGACGGTGTCAGACTGCGGCGGTGCATTTCAATCGATCCGCCGACGACGTGGTTGCAACCGCCCGCTCCGTGCGGAAGCGACTCGACTCCAAGCTAGCGAGCCGCATTCCCGCTGCCGATCTGTCGCACTGGAACGACTGGTGAGACGCCACCCATGCCATTGACCGCAGAGGACGTCGCCCAACAAGGCCTCGCGTATCGATTCGGATGGGGTGCCGATGGCCTCGAAGCGCTCACCCCAGACTGCGATGTGATCGTGATCGTCGACGTGTTGCGCTTCGCCACCGCCGTGAGCGTCGCCGTGGCCGGCGACTCAATGGTGTTTCGGTACCGGTGGCGAGACGATGTCAACAGGTCAGCTCAGCTCGATGCCACTTCGGTCGCCGCCCAGCTGATCGACGCCACCTTCGTCGCCGTCTCACCGTGCTCACTCGACAAGGCGCAGGCCGGCTGGGGTGATGCTGGGTTCGTCGAACGGCAAGTCGACAACGAACTCGGTGCGGTGGGCGGGAAACACGTGCTCGCTGACCAACACCGGTAACCCGTTGAGGTCGGTCGTGATGCGGCGGCACTTCAGCAGAGGGGCACCGACCGGCACGGCGAGCAGTTCGGCGTCGGCGGGCTCGGCTGATTCGGCGCCGATCGTCTGGGTCGCTCCGCGCAGCTCGACGTCGAGCAGCTCGAAGAATGGGTGGCGTTCGACATCTTGCAACGACAGCTTCAAAGCGAGCGCCGCCGGGCACCACACCGTGACCACGGCGAATGGGGCCCCGTCGGCGAGGCTGACACGCTTGACGCGAAGCACACGATCGGCCGCAAGTACGGCCGCGACATGCGGCGGTGGAGCCACAAACCCGAATTCGATGACGTGTCGTCCGGCGGCCTTGCCACTCGATTCGAGCTGCTCGTCAATCGTGCCCAACCGCTCGAGCCGCTGCCGAACAGGCTCGGTCGCAACGAACCAACCAAATCCTTGTCGAGCGGCGATCAAGCCATCGTCACGAACAATCTCGAGCGCCCGCCGGATCGTGACCCGGCTTGCAGAGAACTCAGCGGACAGCTCGGACTCGCTGGGAAGCACCGTACCGGCGCTCGCCGAGCGGGCACGCTGACGCAGGTCGTCGGCGATTTCCTGGTACCGAATGCGCCTCATGGCTGACCGCCTGGCGAACAATCGATCAGCTCGATCCTGTTGCCGAATGGGTCGTCGGTGTGGCAGCGATCGGTACCTAGAATCTCGCCGCTCCATCTCACCGCGAGTCCTGATGATCGGGTTAAGTCGGCAAGCCCGATCATCAACATGGCTGGGTGAGCCTTCTTGGCAGGCGCAAATCCGGCCTCGAGTCCGACATCGATGCGGATCTCGCCGGATTCGAACCACGCTCCGCGGCGGGCGGCCGAGGCGGGTGGTTCGGTGACCTCGGTAAGAGCCAGCAACCGACGTAGAAGGTTCTGGCGATCTGCTCGCCACAGGGAGGAACCGTCACCTGCACGTGGTCGATGCCCTGCCACACGGGAGTTGCGTCGATCTTTGCCCGATCCATAGAACTTGTATTATAGTTGTCTACATGACAGTCAGTGCCACCACCCCGATCGAACTCGTCGAAGCCGTATACGCCAAGCTGCCGGCCAACGCCCAACTCGGTCGCCAGCGGCTCGGCCGTCCACTCACGCTGGCCGAGAAGATCCTGATCAATCACCTCGTCGACCCCCACGGCCAAGCGCTCCAACGTGGTGTCAGCTACGCCGACTTCAACCCCGACCGCGTCGCCATGCAAGACGCCACCGCCCAGATGGCCCTGCTCCAGTTCATGACCGCCGGGCTCCCGGAGGCCCTGGTTCCCTCAACAGTGCACTGCGATCACCTGATCCAGGCCAAGGTCGGCGCCCGGATCGATCTCGGCGTGGCGGTCGACACCAATCGGGAGGTCTACGACTTCTTGAAGAGTGTGTCGGCCAAGTACCAGATCGGCTTCTGGGGTCCTGGTTCGGGCATCATTCACCAAGTCGTACTGGAGAACTACGCCTTCCCAGGCGGCATGATGATCGGCACCGACAGCCACACCCCCAACGCCGGTGGGCTCGGCATGGTGGCGATCGGTGTCGGCGGCGCCGACGCCGTCGACGTGATGACCGGCTTCCCGTGGAACGTGCGCTGGCCAAAAGTGATCGGGGTCAAGCTAACTGGCACCCTGTCGGGCTGGAGCTCGCCGAAGGACGTGATCCTCGAGGTCGCCCGCCAACTGACCGTCAAGGGCGGCACCGGTGCGATCGTCGAGTACTTCGGCCAGGGCGCCGACAGCATCTCAGCCACCGGCAAGGCAACGATTTGCAACATGGGTGCCGAGATCGGTGCCACTACGTCTCTGTTCGGCTACGACCACAACATGGCGCAGTACCTCAAGGCCACCGGCCGCGAGGCGATCGCCGATGCTGCCGACAAGGTCGCCATCGACCTTCGCCCCGACGACGGAGCCGTGTACGACGAGTTGATCGAAATTGACCTCGACCAACTCAAGCCTCTGATCAACGGCCCCCACTCCCCCGACCGCGCCCACAAGGTTGGCGCCGCCGGGGTCGGAGCCGAGGCTCGCGCCAACGATTGGCCACTCACCCCGTCGGCCGCCCTGATCGGCTCGTGTACCAACTCATCGTACGAAGACATCACACGGGCGGCATCGATCGCTCGTCAGGCTGCCGCTCGTGGTCTCACCGCAAAGGTCCCGCTGCTGATCACGCCCGGCTCCGAGCAGACCCGCGCCACGATCGAACGCGACGGGCTGCTGGCCGATCTTGAAGCCGTCGGTGCCACCGTGCTCGCCAACGCCTGTGGCCCGTGCATCGGCCAGTGGAGCCGACCAGAGGAGGTCACCTCTGTGCCCAACTCGATCGTCACATCGTTCAACCGCAACTTCCCAAAGCGCAACGACGGGTCCGCCAATACGTTTGCATTCGTAACGTCGCCCGACACCGTGATGGCGATCGCCCTCTCGGGCAATCTCGATTTCGACCCGACCACCGACACGATCACCGCTCCCGACGGCACCGAGGTCAGCCTCGACGCCCCTGTCGGTCAGGTGCTCCCCGATGCCGGCTACGACCCCGGTGAAGACACATTCACAGCTCCCCCCGCCGACGCCGGCAGTATCGATGTCGCAGTCAGCCCCTCCAGCGACCGGTTGCAGTTGCTCGAGCCGTTTGCGGCCTGGGACGGCAACGACTACTTCAACCTGCCAGTGCTGGTGAAGGCACAAGGCAAGTTCACCACCGACCACATCTCGATGGCTGGCCCGTGGCTCAAGTACCGCGGCCACCTCGAGAACATCTCCGGCAACCTCTACATCGGAGCCGTCAGCGCCTACAACGAGGGCATCATCGGGATCGGCAAGAACCAGCTCAGCGGCGAGCGTCAAAGCTTCCCCGACATGGCCAAGGCCTACCACGAGGCGGGCCAACCATGGGTCGTCATCGGCGACGAGAACATGGGTGAGGGTTCCAGCCGTGAGCACGCCGCAATGGAACCTCGGTTCCGTCTCGGGCTCGTGGCGATCGCCCGCAGCTTTGCCCGGATCCACGAGACGAACCTCAAAAAGCAGGGCATGGTGCCGCTCACCTTCGCTGACCCTGCCACCTACGACCTGATCGAAGAGGACGACCGAATCAACGTGCTCGGTCTGCCCCCGGTTCCGGGCCAGAACGTGGCATGCCAGATCGTAAAGCTCGACGGCTCGGCTATCGACTTCGAGGGCAAGCACACCTTCAGCCCCGAGCAGGTCGAATGGTTCAAGGCAGGTTCGGCACTGAACATCGTGCGTGCCAAGGTGGCCGCCAGCGACACGTAAGCGAGCTCGTGATGCTGTGCGTGGCGTCTCAATATCGGCAGCTTCCGGCTGATGATTCGGGCTCGACGCAGCGAAATGCCGCGGAGCCGACCAGTTAGCAGAGACTGGGTTGTCGGAACAGGTTGGCCCGGTGCGGGTCGGGAGAGGCGGGTGTTGGTCGACCCTGTGTGGTGCGGTTGATGCTTTGGTGGTGGTGCCAGGTGGTGTGGTCGGGTCTGGT
>CALFRK010000040.1 GCA_937919625.1 uncultured Ilumatobacter sp. | reverse complement strand
GGCCCAAGCAGCGCGTCACGAAGTCACGGGCCGGGCGGGGACCCGATGGAGTGATCACGCTGCCACGAGCAAGCGAACGGGCATCGTCGGCGCAGTGCGATAGGTGCTGCTGTCGCGGTGTTCGTGGTGGCATGCGAGCATGCGATATGTGTGCTGGGCAGCGACTGAGCGACTTGGGTCGCCGATAAGGGACGAGTGAGTGATGGCGACGCCAAGTCAAACGTGGTCAGGCACGCTTGCGTTGGGCAAGGGAATCGTGTCCTACATCGGGCCCGGATCACGTGCTGAGTTTCACCGCCACGACGCGATCCAGCTCGTCTGGAGTCCCGATGAATCCTTCCGTCTCGGTCTCGAGCACGTGTCCACCGCCACGCGTGCTGCACTGATCCCTTCTCGACAGCCCCATGATCTCGACGCCGCCGGCGCGCAAGTCGCCGTCGTCCTCGTCGAACCATCAGGCATGCTCGGTCGGCGACTTGCCGGCCTTGCCGAACGGCGACCGGCGATGACGGATCTTGATGACCGTCTTTCGGGCGTCCCACTTCCGGGAACCGCCGACGCCGCGACGCTCATCGACTGGAGTCGGAGTCTCCTCGCCACGATCCTCGGCGATGCATTCCCGAACGCGCCAGAGCGTGTGCGGTCCGAAGTACTCCGTGCGAGCGGCTTCATCGACGCTCATCTCGACACGGTTCCGTTGCTGAGCGACGCAGCCCGTCACGTCGGGATCTCGCCACGACAACTCCGACGAAGCTTCGCCGACGAAATCGGCATCCCCTATCGCCGATACATCCTCTGGCGGCGCCTTCGCCGAGCACTCCTCGCCATCAGCGACGGCACCGATCTGACAACCGCGGCAGCGACAGCAGGATTCTCAGACTCCGCCCACTTCAGTCGAACCTTCCGCCAGACATTCGGTCTCACACCATCGGAGGTGCTTCCGCTCCTCACCGTCGTCGAAGCAGACTTCCCCGGTACCTGATGCGATTGGCCGCTTCGTTCAAGCGTCCGAGACACCTCGCAGAGTCCACTGGAGTCATGAACGCACCGCTCCCTTCCGCTGACCCAATCGGCCACGACTCCGCCTCGCTGCTCGCACCGACGGCCCTGCTCGACTACGACTCGGAATCGATTCAGCAACTCGTCACCGACCGAGGCTGGCGAGACCTCGAACCCCTCGAGCGCATCGGTGCCGTGTACGACTACGTCCGCAACGAGATCGGCTTCGGCTACAACGCCGACGACGACATCCCAGCGACCGCCGTCCTCGCCGACGGCTACGGACAGTGCAACACCAAAGCAACGCTGCTGATGGCACTGCTCCGAGCGGTCGACATCAGCTGCCGCTTTCACGCCGCGACCATTCACAAACGCCTCCAGAAGGGTGTCGTAACCGGCATCTTCTACCGGCTGGCTCCCGACGAGATCCTGCACTCCTGGGTCGAGGTGTTCGTCAACCACGAATGGAAACGGCTCGAAGGCGTCATCCTTGACGATGACTACCTCGACGGGCTTCGCTGCCGACTCGGACGCCCGACCGGTCAGTACATCGGCTACGCCGCTGGGACCGACCACATCGAGAACCCCAACGTTGAATGGAGCGGCGACAACACCGAGATCCAGATGGCCGGCGTCGCGCGCGACCTCGGTGTCCACGTCGATCCCGACACGTTCTACCGAACGGCCGGCACCAACCTCTCCGGCCTCAAGGCACTTCTCTATCGACACCTCATCCGCCGCGCCATGAACCACACCGTCGCCACCATCAGATCATCCAGCGGGGACGCCGATCGCCACGCGCACCAGGCACCCCCCTCGATAGCCGGCCAGACCCTCGCATGACCCACAGCGCATAATCCGCGCTCGGTAATCCCGTCCACCACGGTGAGGCCGCGCCACACTCCGGCCCAAGCCGCACACTGCATAATCCCGACGGCCAACGCCGAACCGGGGCCTGGACGTCGGTTGCTTCGGAGGTCATGCTGGTCGGATGGTTGGTCGACCCGCTCTATTGGCATGGGTCGCGGTTCTCGTGTTGGTCGGATGTGGGGGTGACGAGGTTGCCGATCGTGGCTGCGAGGAAGGCGCGAGTGGGCCAGGCGGAATAGTGGGCTTCGATGTCGACTCGGGCGAACAACGCTGGACGCTGCCCGTTGGGTCGCCAGATGGCGCAGCGGTGTTCGACGACGTCGCCGTCGTCAGTTCCGTCGAACACGTGGTGCGCGGTGTCGCTATCGACACCGGTCAAATCGCCTGGTGTGTTGAACTCGATCCGGGCACCGGGGAGTTCTTCGGCGGTCTCGCGGCAGCGGGACCAATCGTTGGCGCACTGTCCGGCGACGCCGTGGTGGGCCTCGACCCGGCGACTGGCGAAGTGCGCTGGCGACAAGCGTTGAACGCTCCCGAGGCGACCTTGCGCGGCGGCGGTCTGCTGTGGGTGCTCGACGGGTCCGTTTCCGACACGCCGATCATGGTGCTCGACCCGACCACCGGCGACGAAGTGTCCAACGTTGATCACGTTGCATCGGATGCGGTGTCGTTCGGCATCGGCTTACCACCGACGGAGGCCGATGGCCTCGAACTGTCCACCTCGAGCGGCGGGTCGGCTCGACAAACGATCGTGGTGTCGGTGTCACGCGACGGCTCGGCCGTCTGGGAAGCCAGCGTCCCCGGGTTCGTCGCCGCACTCGTTGCCGGCCCGGACGGGCCGATCGTTGTCGTGTTGGACCAGACCGCGGGTACGGGTGAGGTGACGGGGAGCGCCCAGACGGTCCTGAGCGCGTACGCCGCGGCGACCGGCGACCCGCTGTGGCAACGCGAGTTGCCTGGCACGCCGCACCTGATCGCTCAGATCTCCGACGACGTGATCGCGGTACCTGTCGGAACCAACCTGCACGCTATCGATGTAGCGACCGGAACCGAGTCGTGGGTTACCGAGTTGCCGAGCGCCGGCCAGGGTGGCAGCTACGACCAGGCGGGCACGTTCTGGTTCATCGAGACCGGATCGTCCGACACCGCCGTGGCCGTCGGCCGTGCCGAACAGCCATACCGAGACTGATCAACCGCCAGGCGCGACCGTGTCCCACGAGCACTCTGCGCGCTTCCCTCAACCCTGCACATAACAACGCCCAGAATCACGCCTCCGCACACGCGCTGGCCACGCTGTATCGGCCCAAGCGTGACGCAGCACTATCACGGGCAGGGATGATGTGAACGGTTGCTCATCTGCCTTGTCGAGCTTCGGATCGGTGAGGGTGTCGGGTGGGTTCTTGGGTTCGGTCTGACCCGTATCACGGTTCGGCGCTTCGGCTGCCTTGGATATGAACTGTCGACCGACGACGAGGACCCACCTGGCACAGCAGCTGGGTGAACGTGACCTCATAGGAGCTTGTCCCAACGGCTCATCCCTGTCCTGTCCGACCTCTCAGCTGATGTGACCAACCACACCACATCAACGAGGAGAATCGACATGACGATCACATCCATTGACGACGTCCGGGTCACCGGCGGCGTCGACACCCACCGCGACACCCACATGGTTGCAGCGCTCGACCATCGAGGCGCCCAACTCGGCGTGCGTGAGTTCACGACGACACCGGCGGGCCACCGAAGCATGCTCGATTGGCTCGAGTCGTTCGGCGCCGTCGATCGAGTCGGCGTCGAGGGAACCGGCACCTACGGCGCCGGGCTCACCCGGTTCCTTCACCGACACAAACTCGTCGTGATCGAGGTTGCTTGCGGCGACCGCCAAGCACGGCGCAGCCACGGCAAGTCGGACCCCGTCGACGCGATCGCCGCCGCTCGTGCCGCCCAGTCCGGAAAGGCGACCGCCTTGCCGAAGTCGGGGACCGGCAGCGTGGAAGCCATACGAGCCTTGAGAATGGTCCGCAAGTCCGCAACACGCGACCGCACCGGCGCGATCAATCAAATGCGCGCTCTGATCGTGACCGCACCCGACGAACTTCGCGACGCATTCCGAGGTGTCACCATCGCCAAGCTCGTCAGAAACGCCGCTCGACTTCGGCCATCGGATCCGACCACCGTCGAAGGAGCAACGAAATTCGCGTTGCGCGAACTCGCTCGACGAGTCCAGTCCTTGAACGCCGAGATCAAACGCGTCAACGACCTCCTCGGCCCTCTCGTCACTGCCACCGCACCGAACCTGGTCGCCCGTCTCGGTGTCGGAGTCGACACCGCCGCCACGCTTCTCGTCGCAGCCGGCGACAACCCGGAACGGCTACAGAGCGAATCGAGCTTCGCTCACCTCTGCGGGAGCGCACCGATCGACGCGTCCTCTGGGCTCGTCACCCGCAAAAGGCTGAACCCTCGCGGCAATCGCCAAGCCAACGAAGCACTGTGGCGGATCGTGCTCGTCCGCATGGCGAAGGAACCTCGAACCCGGGCTTACGTCGAGCGTCGCACCGCCGAAGGCAAGAGCAAACGAGAGATCATGCGCTGCTTGAAGCGCTACGTCGCACGCGAGATCTACCGCGACCTCAACCCGACCAAAGAAGCCCTTGACAGACAATAGGAGCTTCATATCGAACCAAGTCGAGCACTCGCATAGTCCCGGCTGGCTTTGACGATCTTGCCTTTATCGAGGTCGGAGCAGCCGAGCCGCAAACAGCGGACATTGGTGCGAGCCCGGTTCCGGACGGTGCGACACTTCCATCGTGGAGTTTCCTCAGCTGCGTGCCGAGCACCCGACCTTGACCGCCACCGCGGTGCGCATCCTCGGCATGCTGCGGGACTGGTCGGCGCAGGTCCAGCCGGCACGGGGCAACAGCGTTTGGATGCATCACATCGACTTCACCGAGCGCACCGAGGCACTCGAGCGGCATTTGCGTAGCGCGATGCTCGTGGCCGACTCCGGTTCCTACTTCTCGGCATTAGCGCTGACAAGAACCGGACTCGAACATCACCTGCTCGATCGACTACTCCTACTCTCCGACCGCTACGAGGAGACCATCCGTCCGCCGGATGTCGCCCAGATCGACCAATGGGAAGCCGACTTCGCCGCGGGTACCGAGCAGTGGACTCGCGACGTCGCATCGATTGAGCGCACCAGGGACGGGCGCGGCCTCAAAGTCGTGCGAAACGGCCACAACGTGACTTCCGACGCTGGGATCGTCGAGGAGCAGATCTCACCGTACTGGGCGGCGTTCGAACACTACGACGCGTTCCTGGGGCACCCGGACCTGCAGGCGGCGATCGCCCGACCGTTCAGCTCTATCGAGGACCTCGAGAGCTGGGCGCGCCGCAACCAGGCGGTCTACGGATCGTTCCTGAAGTGGAGTTCGATGCTGTGGAACCTGCAGTTGAGCGGCCTGGTGACAGCTGCAGATCTGGTCCAGCTGCAGCTGCACTATGCGTTCCTGAGCGCATTCGCCCACAGCACCACCGGCCGGCGCAACGGCGGCGCTCTCGCTCGGCCCGGTGGCCCACCAGTAGACCATGTGCTTGGCGAACTCGTGCTGCTCTACGCGATCGTCATCGCGGTCGCCGAGGCCCATACGTGGAGTACCTACATCGAACGGCGACCACAGCTCCTCACTCCGCTCGATCAGTCGCTCACCCAGCAGCTCACCGAGGTCAGTCGGATCGTCGACCACTTCTGGTTCCTCGGCGGATCCCCCCAGCCGTTCGACTTCTACGAGGAAGCCAACCGGCGGGCACATCCGCTGCTCCTGAAAGGAGAACAGCCGACGTTCACTCCGGCGACGATCTCGCCTGCTGAGGTGGGTTACTACTCGAATCCGTTGGACCGACTGAGCCGCATGCACATGGGAGAGAACGAAATGACCACTGGGTTCGGATTCTCGCCGGCGTGGTCATCGCTACATTGGTGACGGGCTCCCCACTCGATCCTGGGTGCCCATGACTGTCGGGGTGGCGCGACATGGCGACGGCGTAGTCGGACAATGCGCTGGTGAACGGACGCGAAGGGTCACGGAACTCGTCGTTGTCAACGGTGCGCGTCGGGCCGACCACGACGGTCACCCCACGGTGGGGTGTCCCACAGTTGGGCGGGCACTGCGATGAAGACCCGCCCTGGTCGTACACGGTGGGCGTCCGCCCGCTGCCTATCGACCGTACTCAGGGCCGCCGTACCGGTGGTACGACAAGCCCGGCAACAGACTCTGTGTCGCGGGCCGTGTTATCGCAGCGAGCCTACGGACGAAGTTCCGGCCAGCGTTGGGGTGGTCCCAACGGGTTGAGCGAATCGCAACGCGTACCGACTGGCGGCGGTAGTGATCGCTGGTGCTGTGAGCGAGGGCGGCGATCACTTCGTGGTCGTGGCCGTTGAGAGCGGTCGCGACGGCGGGTGGAAGTTGGGGTCGGACTCGCTCCCACCAGTCTTCCGCTGCTCGGGTGCGACGGTCGTCAGCGCGACCGGCTTGGCGTGCTGGCGTGCCAATCTTCCAGTCGGCGCGGACGCTGTGGGCGGAGCGTTGACCGTCGCCGGTCCGCGTGATCGCGTCGGCGAACGCCTGAGTCGCGGTGCGATCGCCGAGATCGAGTTCGGCGTGGTCGTGGCCGTCGGTGATGACGTGGGCGGTGTTGCGGCGTCGTCCTCGGGTCATACCGACGTAGACGGCAGCGCTCGACGTGCGCGGCGTCACGACAACGTGACCGGTGTCGGTGGTTCGGCCCTGGGCGCCAGCGATCGTGGTGGCGTAGGCCAGCACCACGTCGGCGGTGACGTACTCACGAGTGAGCGTCACAGTGGCCCGGCGGGTCAGACTGACCGCCTGGATCTCGCCGTTGGCGGAGCGTCCGGTGATGCGCCACACGTCGCGGTTCAGGACACGGGTGCGGTCGCTGGTGGCGAGTTCGCGGGTGTTGCGGCGGGTCTGGATCATGTCGCCGAGATGGAGCGGGTTGCCGTCGCCGCACGCGTCGGCGACGCGTTCGCCGAGCCGATCACCGACCCGCAGCAGCTCCTGGCAGCGGCCGGACAGTGCTGCCGCGGCAGCTTCGGTTTCGACGACGATCACGCTGTCGAGGCCGTCGACGTTGTCGGCGAACCAGGCGTCACATACCGACACGGTGGCCTGCGTGGCGAGCGTTCCGACGATCCGCCCACGCTGCTCGTACTCGGCTGCGACCTTGGGATCGTGAGCCCGGAGTCGCTTCGATGCCGTGCGCTCCCACTCCTCCCGGAAGCGGCGCACGGCGACGAGTTCGACCGCGCTCGGCTTGGCGGCCAAGTCGCGCAGCAAACCCCCCGCTTCGGGCGAGCCCATCTGGGCGTAGTCGCCGAGCAACGCCACGCGGGTGTTGCGGGCGCTCGCGACTCGGACGAGTTGGTCGAGCGTCAGGGTCGGCACCATCGATGCTTCGTCGACGATCACCAAGCCACCGCGAGGCAGGACGACCTGGCCGATGCGCCATGAGGCGATCGTGTGGGCAGGCAGGCCGGTTTCGTTCGTGACCACCCGGCCCGCCGCGGCCGACAACGCGAGCACGGTCACCTCGCGGTCGGCGGCCGCCCACGAGTCGGCGACGGAGCGCAGCATCGTCGTCTTGCCGGCGCCGGCCGGGCCGACCACAGTCTGCACCTGGCGGTCGCCGGCGCACAGTGCGCGCACGGCGGCGGCTTGGTCGTCGCCGAGTTCGGCAGCAGGCTTGGCCGGGACCACAACGGTCGTGGTGTTGCCGGCGGCGGTCAGCACCCTGTGCTCGGCGTCGAGGATCGTCGTCGAGGTGAGCTTGGAGGCGTCGTGGTCGGCGTACTCGACGTCATCGTCGCGCTCGAGCGGGACACAGAGTTGGGCGATCCGTTCCGTCTCCACCTCGATCGCTTCGAGCGTCGACTCGGCGATCAGGTCGGCGACCTCATGGGCGATGTGAGCGCGCGTCCACCACGAACGCTGCTGATGTAGGCGGTCGAACACCGCGCCGGCCAACTCGTCGCTCGCCGATGGGATGCGACCTCCATCCGCCGCCGTCCGCTCGGCCGTCGTTTCTCTCGCGACGGCGCCGTCCACATCTGCCAGCTCGGCACCGCTGCACTCGGCGCGCCATCGGCTGTGCAGATCGGAGACGCCTCCGGCCTTGGGGCTGCGCGACCGCAGCGTCGCCTGCTGGTGAAGCTCGGCCCGTTCGGCAGTGGTCGGGCTGCGGCCCTGGACGTCGCGCCACTGCGCTTCGAGCCGGTCGTAGGTGGCGAGCACGTCGGCGCGGCGAGTTGAGAACCGGGCTCGCAACGCGGCAGGTATCCCCGCGATCTCGCGCATCGGAACGCGTCCGTCCGGGGTCTCCCAGACCACGCCGAGCCGTTCGGTCAGGAACCGTTCGAGGTGCGCGCCGTACACCGCCCCGGCTGCGTGAGCGTGTCGGTAGATCGCCTTGGAGTCGAGTGTGCGCCACTTCCCGTCGACCCCGCGGACCCGATTCAAGATCGCGCAGTGCGAGTGCAGTTGCGGATCGCCGACACGCTCGCCGGGGGTTGTCGAGCGCGCCGTGCGATGACGGAACTGGGCGATGACGAACCCGTCCCCGTGCACCTTGCGCACCCCGCCCGCACCCGAACGGGTGTGCCCTGCGTGGTGGTCGAGGTACTCCAGAGCGACCGCAACTGCCTCGTCGTGGGCGGCGAGAACGGCCGCCTGCACGTTCGGACGCGACGTGAGCGCCCACAGCAACGACACCGACTTCGACGGCGAGAACGTCACGTCGAACGCCGCAATCGGCTCGGCAATGGTCCCGTCAGGACGCACGCGCGGCGACACCTTGCGGCCAAGAATCTGCTCGTGCATCATCCGCCCGCTGGGCAAGCGACGCCCGCCCGCGGTCGATGGCACCACGAACCGGCCGTACAGCGCAGCCATGTCGTCGGCGTCCACCTCACCCGCCAGACCGAGCACCACGGCGCCGCGCCCGGCCCACTGGCCCGGTGTCTCACCGGCGCCGGTGTAGTAGTCATGCTTCGACGTGGCGACCTCACGAGTGAGGTAGTCGTAGCCCGTCCCGGCGGTGATCCGGCCTACCGACGCGACCACGACGTTGCCTCTCGGGACCCCGCACAGGTGCGGTTCGACCGCACCGAACGGTGGCGCAACCGCCGCCCCTGCACTGATAGTGCCAGTGTGTGACCAGAAATCGGGAGGCGCCCACGAGCCTGACTACACATGATTGCCGACCTACAGCGCCCGGAGTCGAACCGGAGCGGGGCCGAACCGGGCAGGCGCAACGCCGATGGTTGATGCACGCAGTACACCCGGACGAACACGTGGCCGAACACACGCAAAGGCGACGAGCGGCGCGACACCGAGCGCCCCTTCGACGACGGTCACGTCACTCAGCACGTTCCCACTCCCCGTCGCCGCAGTCGCGCCACAGCACTTCCTGCGGGCCGATCGAGTCCACCGCGAACTCGCGGTCGAGGCGGTCGTACGCCTCGGCGATCCACAGCTGCGACAGCGGGACGAGACCGGCAACCGACACGACCTGCGAGTCGTCGGCGGGCGTCCACACGTACGCGCCACACGGCAGACGCCACACGATTGCGGCGTCGTAGAACCGCATGTCCGCGTCGGCCGTCGCCGCCGCGACCGTCCGGAAGATCACGTCCGGGTAGATCCGCGCCAGCTCGTCGATCGAGTAGTCGGGCGCCGCGCCGCCCACCTGGGCCGTCGGCAGCACGCACGACGGGCGGCGTCGACGACGTGTGCCGGACGACGAGAGGTGACGCCGAGCCACGGGAGTTCCTCCTACGCCGCGGCGACGCCGGGGAAGTTCGGGTCGTGCTTGGCGCGCAGGTCGTCTCGGAACACGATCTGCTTGCTGCTGCCCGCGAGTCGGCGAGTGGGGATCTCGCCGGTCTTCGCGAGTGCGTACGACTTGGACTTCTCGTAGCCGAACAGGAGCTTGCCCGCCTGAGCAACGGACATCGTGACCGGCATCTCGTTCCAGTCTGATACTATTCCGAGAGGGTTACCCAACACAGGGACGATGTTACGTATATCGTCGGATTGATGTCAACCATACTTCTGTGGAGATGATCGCTAGATGGCCAGATCTCGCAAGTCGAACACCGTCGACCGGCACCCGGACGCCGACAAGGGGCTGAATGCCAACTCGGTCGTGTCGTATCGCATCCGGTCTGCGCGCGAGCGCAAGGGGTACACACAGCAGGAGTTCGCCCGGGAACTCGGCAAGCTCACCGGCCACATCCTGCCGCAGTCGTCGATCGGCGCGATGGAGCGTTGGGACGGCGACAAGCAGCGGATGTTCGACGCTCAAGAGCTCTACCTGCTGTCCCTCGTGCTCGACGTGCCGATCGCCTACTTCTTCATCCCACCGCCGGGCATGCAGTCGGAGCTCATGCGTGACAGCCGGTACGAGGTCAACGCGCTGCCACTCAGGTTGATCGGCACCGACGATCAGGTTGCGGCGTTCGACGAGGCGATCGGCGAGCTGACCGGCCCCGAAGACGGCGATCTCGCGCCAGGGTTCATCGCCGGACCCCCGGGCTGGTTCCGACGATTCCGCGAGTGGCGGCTGCAACGTCTCTACCAACTCGAGACGAAGTACGACGACCAGCTCAACCCGCTCGCACGGCTGCTCCAAGAGCTGGGCAACGACATCCTCGAGTTCGGCGCCCGCGGGTTCCTGACGTCGCGAGCCCGCACCGCGGGCGACGAGTTCCCCTTCAAGGTGGAGGACGATGGTGATGGCGAAGCCGGCTGAGACGTCGCTGGAGGCCACGGCGCACCCAGGCATCTGGAAGCGCACCGTCGTGCGCTTCGACGAGCGCGGCGAACCGCGTGGTGCGCCGAAGGTCACGTACAAGGCGCGTTGCTACGGAGCCGACGGCAAGGAGCACGCCAAGTACTTCCCGACCCTGACCGCCGCGAAGAACTGGCGCACCAACCAGCTCGCCGACCGAACGAAAGGGCAGTGGTTCGACCCTTCGGCAGGTCGCATCACGTTGGCCGAGTATGCGCACCACTGGCTGCGCACGCGCGTCGACCTCCGCAAGAGCACTCGACGTATCTATGAAGGCAACCTCCGTCTCCACATCCTGGCGAAGGTCGGCGATATCGAACTCGGCCCGATGGCGCTCGGAGCCATCACGACCGAGGCGCTGCGACACTGGATCGCAGAGCTGTCGGCCAATGAGGAGCGCAACCTGTCGCCCACGACCGTGAACCAGGTGTACCGGACGCTCAACGCGATGCTTCGCGCCGCAGTCGAGGACGAGCGGTTGGCAAAGAATCCGCTCGGCCCGATCAAGCCGCCCAAGCCGTTGAGGGTTCCGATGCGGTTCCTCACCCAGGCTGACGTCGAGGACCTCGCTGACACCATCAACCCGAGCTATCGCGCGTTCGTGTTGGTCGGCGCGTACTGCGGTCTTCGCCTCGGCGAACTCGCCGGGCTGCGGTGGAGCGACGTCGACATGCTGCAACGCCGCATCACGGTCGAGAACCAACTCGGCACCGACGAGCAGCAGCTCGCACCGCTCAAGACCACGGCGAGCTATCGGACGATCGTCATGCCCCGGTTCGTCGCCGACGTGCTCGGGGTGCACGCACGGTTCGGCGCGACGCAGTCACCGAGCGAGCGCGGCGCATTCGTGTTCGCTTCGCCCGGGGGCACGCCATTGCAGATCCACAACTTCCGGCACCGGGTCTGGCAGCCGGCTGTGCGCAAGGCCGGGTTCACCGGACTTCGCGTGCACGACCTGCGACACACCTGCGCGTCACTCGCGATCGCGGCCGGAGCCGACGTGAAGGTGCTCCAGGACATGCTCGGCCACGCATCGGCAGCCATGACACTCGATCAGTACGGCAAGCTGATGCCCGGACGCAGTGAGCAAGTCGCCGACCGCCTCGACGCGCTCCACCGCGGCACCGCCTGACCGCGCCCCTCATGGCGCCGACCGCGCGGACTGAGCCACGACGGTCACCCGGTGCGCAAGCGGTGGATCAACTCGGAGATGACCAGCTCGGCGGCGCCGTCGATGTCGTAGCCGCCAGGCCACTCGCTGACGAGCGCCCGCAGATCGTCGCGGAAGATCGAGCGAGGCAGCTTCTCTCGAAGGTTGCGCTCCGCGAGGCCCGGCGTGTAGCCGTCGGGGCGGTACGGCGCGAACGCAGCGACGATCTCGGCCGGGTCGGCCCCGAGTTGAGTGATCGCGAGCCACAGATCGAACAGGTCGCGCCCCTTCAGCCGCTGATACAAGGCACGCAACTTCGTGGCAATCAGTTCAGGCAACGCGAACGTGGTGACGTCGGCCGCACCCTCGAACCACGACGAACGGACCGCATACCCCACGCGGACGGGCTCGATCGCCGGCGAACGCTCGAAGGTGTTGACCTCGATCTTCACGCGCATCCGACCACCGGACTCGAACGGAGCGCGCAGGTAGATCTTTGGGTGCTCCGTGATCCGGGTGCGCACCTCCATCCCAAGTGCCTCGCCGATTCGTGTCGCTGCCCGAGTGAGTTCGGCGATCCCGCCGCCGCTGCGACGCACGTAGTCGAGGTCCTCGCTGTAGCGCCAGGGCCGATCGACGTGCAGCTTGTGGAGACAGGTCCCGCCCCGGAAGATCAGCTCGTTGCCGAGGTAGTCGTCACGCGCGATCTCAACGATGAGCCGTGACAGAAGCAGATCCTGCTCGATCTGCTCGGGCGTCGCCCACGGCACCCGCGCCGCCCATTCGGTGATCGCCGCTTGTGGGATCACGACTCGAGCTCGATCTCTGCGTTGGCGATGACGTTCCAGCGCGGATCCGGGCGCTGGTCACGCGGCCCTGATGGATCGAGCAGCACCGACGATGCGTGGGCCACCAACGAACGCAAAGGTTCGGTGTCGACTTCCACCCCAAGCGTCTCGGCCGCGTTGTCGATCATCCATCCAACCCGCTGAACGACCGCCGTTGGATAGGTATCGCCGACCCCGGCGAGTTGGACGATGTCGAGCGCCGTCTCCTCGAGCATGTCGCCGATGATGGTCCCGACGTTGTACAGCGAGCCGCCCTCACTCGGCCGCGACACCAAGTCGAGAACGGTCACCTCTGGCGTGGACACGCTCATGGTTCCGGTCGGTGTGTTCACCTCGACCACCGGCCGGTCGGCTGCGTGTCGCGAGGTCAAGAAGCGAAGATGGACACGTTCGAAGGAACGCTCGCGCACGTGTGCGCTCGTCATCACCTGGAAGACCTGGGGCCGCTGATGGGCGAACCCGTGCACCTCGGCAGCCGAGAGCAGACATACGTAGTACGGATGCCCGAGGTGACGCATCATGGCGTCGATGAAGTGCGCCGCCGGCACCGCGCCCCACAACCGGTACTCCGCAGGGATCGCCACGTACAGCCCCCGAGCTGGGCTGAACAGGCGCCCCTGGTGCTGCCAGCGCGCCAGAGTCGGTGACACGTGCGCCTCCGGGATGCCGAGGATGTCAGCTGCCTGGGCTGTGGTCACCCAGTGCCGACCGCGCGCCAGTAGCCAATCCGCCAAGTCCCGCGGTGCCGCGGGCGGAGCATCGACCGGCGCACTCATGAGTAACAAGACTAAACGACATATTTAGTTTCCGCAACAGGTATGGGAGAGGTGCGTCCTGAACCGCACTTCGAGCGCCGCTCCACCCTTGAACGCCAGAGGCGGAGCGCTGTCGACCTCGAGCCTGTCAGGCATCGCCGGGAGCGCCAACACGCCGACCAAGCACCGCAGCCGACCAGCCGGCGCACGATCCTCCGAGCCGGCCTTCGACCAGCGGTCGATCAATCGTTCGAGATGCCACAGGGTGGTCTCAACGGATCAACGCAACACCCCGACCGTAGATGAGTGGCGCGATCATCGCTCGGGTAGCGGTGCGCATCCGGACGGGTCTGAGGTCGTCGCGGCGCCGCGAATATGGAGCACGGCATAAGGGCCGCGATGCGGCGCGGCCGAAGAACCGATACCCGGATTATCGAGTGCGCATTATGCGCTGACCTCGATGAGCAGAATGCCGGATCCAGGACGGGTCGGGAGCCGTCGCTTCGCCGCGCATATCGAGCACGGCAGTGGAGCCGAAGCCGAGTGGTCTGCGGTCGCGGGATTCCGGATTTCGGCGCTCTCGTGATGTGCTGCTACTTCGCGTCCTTCCTCGAGGTAGTAGAACCGAACGTGTGGAGAGCAAGTCGAACCATCACAAACTCTCCCCGAGAGGCCACGGAGTCGTGAACGGCCTCGACGCACACGTCGACAAGCTCTACGCTGCGCGGCTGGAATACGTCCGCAGGCACCTCGCGCGGGCGGACGTCGATGCGTTGCTGATCTGCGACCCGAACGACATCTTCTACGTCAGCGGGGCGATGAACATGCAGATCTTCTGCGCGCGCACGCCGGCCCGGTACCTCCTCGTCGTCGACGGCGGGCCGGCGATCCTCTTCGAATACCGCGGATGTGAGCACCTCGCAGCGGGCTTGTCCACCATCAACGAGATCCGACTTGCCGTCGGGCTCGACATCGTCAGCTCCGGTGGGGACGTGGCTGCCGCGTCGAAGGAACTCGCCCGCGAGATCGGAGCCGAGCTGCGCCACCACGGCGCCCGGCGCCTCGCCGTCGACCGGTTCCCGTTCTCCGCCACCGATGAACTCCGCGCCGCCGACCTGGCACTCGTTCCGGCCGACACCGTTCTCGCTCCGGCGCGTTCGATCAAGCTCCCCATCGAGGTCCCATACCTGCGCGAAGCCATGCGCCGAGTCGAAGTAGCCGTCGAGGCACTCGAACACGCGGCCGAACCAGGGATGACCGAGTCCGAGGCCTGGGCGCACTTCCACTTCGAACTGATGGCCAAGGACGGCCAACACACCGTCACGAGACTGTTCCAGTCCGGACCGAACACGTATCCGTACTTCCAGGAAGCAGGGCAGCGGCGGCTACGGGCAGGGGAACTGCTCGCACTCGACACCGACGCAAACGGCTACGAGAACTACTGCGTCGATTTCTCCCGGACCTTCCTCTGCGGCGACACGACGGCCACTCCCCAGCAACGACTGCTCTATGGCAGAGCGAAGGAGCAGCTGGAGTGGAACACATCGTTGCTGCGGCCAGGTATCGAGTTCGCCGAGCTCGCGCGTCGAGCGTGGAAAGTACCGGACGAACATCAGGCGAGCCGCTACTACTGCGTCGGCCACGGCCTCGGGATGTCTGGCGAATGGCCGAACATCCCACATGACGAACCGGGGGTCGACTACCCGCTCGATGGGTGCGTCGAGCCAGGCATGATCATCTGCCTCGAGAGCTACATCGGGTCCGACGAATCAGGCGAAGGTGTCAAGCTCGAAGACCAGTTCCTGATCCTCGACGACGGCGTCGAGAGAATGTCGACCTACCGGTTTGACGAGCGCCTTTCGGCGTGAAGCCGAAGCGATTCGTGCAGGTCGCCCGATAGTCACGGCCACGACCAGTTGCCGACCCGCTCGATCGCGGCGCCCCGGATCGGTCGCAGCGCACCTGAAGTCCGGCTCGTAATCGCGGGTCGGAAGGCTCTTCTCGGCGTCACAGTTCCGGCGCATTCGGTCAGGTCGACGGCGTCGAGCTGCCGCACGTAACGCGACCGCCGCCCGTCGCTCGTTCGGGGATGGTCGGCGGGATTATTCAGTGTGCGGCTTGGGCCGGAGTCGCGCACCAATTTGAAGTGCGAACCCGTGAAAGTGTGCGCTGATACCGAGCGCATCAGTCGCACCGGCGATGCCAACCTTCGGTCATGATCCAGCTCCAAGACTTGGTCGATGAGCGTTCCGGGAATCCTGCTCAAGGTCGATGCCGTCACCGTTCGTGTTCCCGACATCGACGCCGGCTCCACGATTCCCAGTCGTCGAGTGCTGCGATGCCGTCGCGATCGACCCCGAGGCGGGGGGGGCGTTCCTAGCGTGTGGTCTCGATCCACGTCTGAGGTGTTGCTCGGTATCGGCTCCACTGTCAGGTTCGGCGCCAGTGGCGGGGTCTCAGCCGCTGCCCGAGCGCCCGCTTGTCTAGCGCACGCCGTCCGTCCGGCTGATCGAGGGGGCATCGTCGTCCGGTGCGTTGGCACCCGACCCCCTTTGAACTCTCTCGCCTCGATGGCTCGCTTCGCGACAGCTGCGCGGGAGGATCTGTCGTTCGCAGTCAGCAGCTCAGAGAGTCACGTCGACTTCGATGCCAGCGAGCACTCGCCCGTTGACCTGAATCTCGATCCGATGCGGGCCGGGACGGATCTGGCGGATCGAGACGTGGGCGAATCGGTGGCGACGCTCGATGATGATCGGCTGGCCTGCGACGAGTGTGCGGGTCGCCAGTTTGAAGACCTTCCCAGCCTTTCGACCGGTCGCACCTTGGTAGTGCACGAGGTAGTCGATCACTGCCGCGGTGTCGGTGTCGGCAACAGCCGTGAACTCGAACGTCACCTCCTCACCGATCGCGATCGAGGCCGGGCGACACGCCAGACCGCTGAGCCGGATCGTGTCGGCGTTGCCAAAGCCGAGCACCGCCAACGCTGCGGGGTCACCGCGCTTGACCAGCGATCGCAGCGCGTGACGGATGACGTAGTCGCCGTGCGTCGTCGCGGTCGACCATCGTTCGGCCGTTGCAACGGCGAAGGCCGGGTGGTCTTTGCTGATGTCGTTGAGATGGTTGGCCACCGAGCGGCGCACGTACTCGGATGGGTCGTCGAACAACTGGTCGAGCAACCCGATGGTGGGGGTCGGATCATCGACCAGTTGTCGCAGCCGTGCGCCCCATGGCAGCCGCGGTCGCGACCCTTCCGAGACCAGTCGCCGCACATGTTCGTCGGGATGATCGACCCAGGCGTGCAGGTGCCGCAACGTGACGTCGAAGTGGGTGTCGATGAACGGTCGGATCGCGAATTCGGCGGAGAACCGTTGTGTCAGTTCGGCCAGCAACGGCAACGCCGTTTCGGGTTCATCGAGCATCGAGATCGACACGTACTCGCAGATCGGCAAGGACGACCAACCCTGAAGCCCGCCTGCGTCGAGCGCGGCACGTATCACCCGATCGGCGTCATCGGTATCCGACGGCATCGTCGTCACCAACGCCGCGGCGATGTGACGTACCCGATCCATCAGCGCCAACTCGTCCAGACCGTCGAGCGCCAAGGCCACGAATCGGCGGGCATCGATACCGCGTCCGGCGCCGGCCAGGTCGGTTGCGAGACCCTCGACCATGGCAGGAGAGATCTGGTCCTTGAAGTCAGCCATTAGAACCTGATCCAGACGGACCCGGCACGGCGTCGATGAGATCGGGCATCGCCACCAGCAGCTGTGCCCCCACACGTCGGCGAGAGCAGCGAAGGTCTGGGCGGAAACAACGTGGGCATGGCGTAAATGCCACCAGCGGCAAAGCGTTCATGAGGCTGTTCGGTTTCGGGCTGGACATCGCCGTCCTTGTCGACGCCTTCATCGTCCGAGCGGTTCGGCATCCGTGAGGGCGACGAACGAGAGCAGCGATCGCCAGACGGACTGTCGACATGCAGCAGGCGTCGACGAGGCGGCTAGCACGATCGGGTTGGCTCGGGGTCGGCCGTTGTGCCGACCCCGAGTCCGCATGCGTTGAGGGCGTGACCGCGCTAGCGCGTAGTCACTGGTAGGTCGCTGCCAAGGCAGGTTCGCCGTGGAGCATGAGGGCGCTCTCGAGGTCGACCATGGAGAACATCGGGCTACAGGACTCCGATGTCACCGCCGCCTCCGCGGCTGCTTTGGCGTCTTGCATTGTTTTCCACCAAACGACCTCGACCCAGCGGTCCTCGCTGACCGAGTGTGATAGCTCTCGGGAAACGAATCCGGGCTGGGTCTTGATCCAGTCGGTTGCAATCGCGGCGGCCTCGATGAACCGCTCGCGGTCGGTGCCTTCGTTGAGCTGGAACACGACGAGTTCGAGGGCCCCGTGTGCGGTATCGGGATTGTCAGACATGTGGTTCTCCTTCGATGATGTGCCGGGTTGGCACAGCGCTCTGATTTCAGAACGATAGGTGAAGTATATCGTGCTGGCCCAAGACTGGCAACACATTTCAGAACAGTAGGTGTATAATTAACCCAACCCGTGGAGAGGAGACCCAATGGGTCGCAAGAAGACGTACGACCGCAACGAAGCTCTGGCCAGGGCACGCGACCTCTTCTGGGCCAAGGGGTACGAGGGCACCCATCTCGAAGAACTCGTTGCAGCCACCGGCGTGAACCGCTTCAGCTTGTACGCCGAGTTCGGAGGCAAGGAGGGGCTGTTCCTTGAGGCGTTGACCGACTACATCGAAGGCGCGAAGGCCACCTATGACGATCTGCTCGGCCGAGAACCCGCAGGCCTGGCGAACATCCGCGACTACTTCGCCTCCATCCGGTTCACCCGCGACTACGCCGGATGCTTCCTGATCAACACCCTCACCGAGAAACACGTGGTCGCCGCTGAAGCATTCAAACTCGCCAGGCGAACCACCAAACACGCCCAGCACCTCTTTCTCCGCAATCTCGAAGCCGCCCAAGCAACAGGCGAACTCCACCGCGAACGCGACGCCGACACCCTCGCGAAGCTCCTCGTCGCCCTCGACCAAGGCCTTGCGATCTACGGCATTGTCTCCCCCTCCAACAAGGACAAAGACGCCATCTTCGCCCAAGTCGACTTGCTCCTCGGCAAAGGCGCGCTGCCCGCTTGACCGGCTCATCGTTTCTGGCGGGAGTGACGGTGTCGAGCAGCGCCCAGTTCGGCTTGCCGGAGCACGGCGCGGATCCGGTAGTTGCGGAATCGGAGGAACCCGAAGCCGCGTTTGATGCGATTCACGAGGTTGTTCGGGCTTCGGTGGGTTCGTTCGATAGGCCGCAGTGGCGCCAGTTCGTGATCAGTGTCGCCCAGCGGGCGATCGTGCGGCCGAGCCGGCGGATCTCCGATTCTGTGTGTGAAGTGTGCGGCCGGCCCCGATCAGCGGGGTCGCAGCCCAGACGATGTCGGCGACTTGCGTTTGCGAGTTCTTGATCGGCAAGGTTGGTAACGCTGGCGAGCATGAGGACCGCGAAATCTTCGTCCTGGTCAAAGGAGATCGTTGTGGTTTTCGGCCCCGGCGTTCGGCGTTGCGAGTTCGGTGAGGATCGTCGTGGCATTGTCGATGAGTGTCGAGAAGTGGCCCGCCCCCTCGACCAGCGTCAACGAGGCAGAGGGGATGTTGTCGGCCAGGAAACGTGCCCACGCCGGGGTCGCCTGACGGTCGCTGGCTCCGTGCCAGACCGCGGTCGTGGTCTGGATTGCCGACAGTTCGAAGCCCCAGTCGCGGTGGTAGAGCGATGCCTCGTGAACGAGGCCAGCTGGACCGGCTCGCACGGCCTCGGTCATTTCTTCGAGGACCATGCTCGCGATGTGCGGATGCTCGCGGAACATGGCGCCGTCGGCTGGCTGCATCTTGGCCCATGCTCCCAACCACCTGTCCGGGTGCTTGGACATCTGGCGGAGTTGGCTGCGGGCGACTGTTCGGTAGAGGGTCGGGTGCTTCATGAATCCGTTGACGACGCGGAACATGGGATGCAGCCCTCGGTTCTTCGCTGGTGGAGGGGCGACCGAGGACACGGTCGCGACTCGTGTGATCCGTTGGGGTAGGGCTGCTGCACAGGCGAGGGGATAGATCTGCGCCGCGGCGACGGTGGATGTCACACCGTCGAGAAGCCTGTCGAGATGCTCTGCGAGGTGCTTCGGTGTGACCCCGAAGTAGGCGTCGCCGAGCCCCAGCGTGATCAGGACCCCGTCGGGTGCCGCGTCGGCCTTCGAGATTCGAGCGAGTGAACGTGCGCCGTCTTCGATCGTGGCACCCGCGCTCGAGTAGTTGTCGATCGTCAGGTCGACCCTGCTCCTGCTGGCCTCGGCCGCCAGTGCGAGGCAGATGGTTCGCGGATCAGAGAGTCCGAACCCGGCCATGACACTTGCTCCGATCACGACAAGCCGCGACGGCACCCCAGGGATGGACGGAGTCATCTCTCTCCTTCGACTCTTGCTGCAACGCCGTTGGCGACCCGCGGGAGGCCTTTGAGGATCCTCCGCCGCGTCATGCCTCCGAGGACTTTGCCGAGCAGTCCCCGCTTGGGTGCGAACCTGATGCCCATCGTGAGCGACGAACCGCCCGATTCTGTTGCGGTGATCCGCTGGAACGCCACCGCATCGCGCACGGGCATCCCGCGCAGGATGCGGAGCTCGATGATCGAACTCGGTGTCCATCCGACAACCTCTTGACGCATCGAACCGAATGGACGGAGTTTGAGGTCTCGTCGTGCCCCGATCCCAGATCGCTCACCCGACAGTGTGGCGCTCTTGACGAAAGGGTCGTAGTCGGCGACCGCGGCCAGGTCCGCCAGGACGGACCACACCTCCTCCGGTGTCGCCGTGCAGTCGATGGTGTGAGTGTACTCATTCATTGATGCTCCTAACGCAACGTACGATGCACTAAGCATAACGAGGTGACGAGTTAATGCAACGTGAGATGCAGTAGAGTGCCGGAGTGGCAGATATCGACGGGGTTCAGCGCCGGCCCGGTGGTCGGAACGCAGCGATTCGCGAACGTGTCCTCGATGTGGTTCGAAGCGCCCTCGAGAGCGGAGACTTCGAGCTGCTCGACATCGACGAACTCGCCCAACTGGCATCGGTCCACCGCACGACGCTGTATCGCCGATGGACGAATCGAGACGGACTTGCTGCCGACCTCCTCGTCCAGCTCACGCCCATCGACACGCCGCTCCCCAACACTGGATCGCTGCGAACCGATCTCAGAGCAACGATCGAGCGTGTTGCTCGGACCACCGAGACCAGCTTCGTCGGTGCGCTCCTCCGGCTGGTCGCATCGTCAACCGATGATCGCCTCATCGAGGCGGCCCGGAACTATTGGGCGTCGGCAATCGCAGCAGCGGCTAGAACGATCGAGGCGGCGCAGGCAGGCGGAGCCGTTCGCCCCGACGTTCGCGCCGACATCATCGTCGAGTTCGCGATCGCGCCGATCTACCTCCGAACGCTCGTCACCCACCAGGCAGTTGACGACGAACTCATTGACACGATCGTCCGCACCATCCTCGACGGAGTCGAGGCCGAGTAGCCCGAGCCTCCAGCGGGCCCACCGACGGAAGGCGCGAACGGCTCGACGGTTCAGCGGCGTTGTTCGAGATGGCGCTTGAGTCCCTCGAGGAGTTCGCGCATTCCGGCTCGGTAGTTGCGTCGGACGGCGACGGTGTCGAGGATCCGCCCGATCGGTCCGTGCTCGAGGGTGTAGGTCGGGCTGACGGTCACCTCGGTGCGATCTCCGATTGGGCCGTCGGTGAGGGTGAACGCGATGTCGGCGGTCTTGAACGGAAGTGTCGAGTCGGTGATCCGGAAGGTGATCGCGGTTCCTGGTTCGAACTCGACGACGTGTTCGGTGAGCGAGTGCTTGGCGGAGATGTCGCAGTGGCGGGCACCTCCGACGCCGTCGATGTCGTTGGTTCGGCGAGATCCGATGAGGCCTGGGTTCCAGGTGGCGATGGTGCCGATGTCGGCGAGCGCTGCCCACACGTCCTGGCGTGGGGCGTCGATCGTGGTTCGTTCGGTGAAGGTGCTCATGAGAGGTACTCCGCGAGTTGGTGGGTGTGGGTGTCGAGCGCGGCGAGCACGGTGGTCTCGTCGGCGGGTGGGAGCCAGATGACGACTCGATCGATGCCCGCGTCGTCGTAGCCGGCGACGAGTGCCGGGTCGCCCTGGGACGAGTACACGGTCACGACCGCAGCGTCTGGGTCTCGGTCGTGTTGTTCGAAGGCGTGGCGGAGTCGGGGAAGGTGGTCGATGACGTCGCCGTGGCCTTCGATCGGGAGCCAGCCGTCGGCCCAGGTGGCGATGTCATCGAACACGTCGGTGGTGGCGCGTGCGCCGACGTGGATCGGTGGGGCGGGCTGCTGGGCGGGCTTGGGCCACGACCACGACGGCTCGACCGAGCAGTAGTCGCCGCTGTAGGTGCCTTCGTCGCCGGTCCAGAGCTCGCGCATGAGGGCGATGTGGTCGATCAGTCGGGGGCGCACGGTGTCGAGATCGACGCCGTGTGTTGCGCATTCCTCACGGTTCCATCCGTAGCCGACGCCGAGTTCGAGCCGGCCTGCGGACTGCCAATCGAGCGTGGCGATCGTCTTGGCTGCGATGACCGGGTCACGCAGGGCAAGCAACGCCACGCCGGTCCCGATTCGCAGCCGGGTCGTCGTTGCCGCCGCTGCGGCGAGCGCGACGAACGGGTCACACGTGCGTCGATACCACTCGGGAAGCTCACCACCGGGCCACGGCGTCGCACGTGACACCGGGACGTGAGTCTTCTCGGTGACCCAGAGCGAGTCGAATCCACGTGCTTCGACTTCGGGTGCAAGCCGATGCATCGGCATCGTCTGGTCGGTCGCGAAGATCATCACTCCGACCTTCATGCCAGCCTCGCCTTGCTTCGTCGAGTTCACGGCGCGGCTGGTTGGTCGTAGCCGAAGAACCCGGCGAGGTGCACGATCCGGCCGTCGTCGATGACCGCAACATCGAGACCGTCGAGTGCGACGACACCGTCAGCTCCGATCATCTCCCAGCCCCACCGCACCAGGTTGTGATGGGCGTCGACGCCGCCCTTCTGACGGAACGAGCTTCCCGGGTAGGTGGCGTGGAAGCTGGCGAACATCGCCGCCAACTGCTCGTGACCGGTGACCTCGGCGATCGGGTCGCTGGACTGCGCGTCCGGTGCCCACGTGCGACGGATCGCGTCGCTGCGAGCGGTGTCGCTGGTCGCGTTCCAACATTCGAAGTAACCGTCGATCACGGTCTGGGGGTCGGTGGTGCTGATGGTGTCTGTCGTGTTGCTCATGCGTGCCATCGTCGGGCAACTCGTGACGCAAAGCGATGACCCGTTGGGTCAAACAGCTGCGGACAGATCAGACTCGCGATCGATCCACGGTCGCGCCGCCAAGACCTCCCGGGTGGTTTGATCGGCCGGGTAGAGCGTCTCGATCGACAGCTCCGACAATGTCACGTCCTGAGCGGTACCAAAGGTGGTCACCGTCGACAGGAACGACAACTCGACACCATCGATCACGATCCGCAGCGGCAGCACAACGTCGGGCGCTGTTGGCATGGTGCGAGCAGCCGTCGGGGCGTAGGTCTCGCACTCGTCGATCAACGCCCGAAGCTCGTCGTCCTGCGTGAGCACGAGCACGTGGCGCATGTGACGCAGCAACTGGCCGGCGTACTCATCGAAGTTCGTCACCCGTGACGCGAGCCCGTCGGGGTGCAGACTCAACCGGGCCACGTTCAAACCCGTCGTGAGCAGTGCTGGGTCGACACCGGCGGTGAACCAGAACGCGGCAGTGTTGGCGTCGACAACATTCCAGCGCGTGTCGATCACCGTCGTCGGATTCGGATCGTTGCCGTCGAGCACCAATCGGATCACGTCCCGAGCCGCAGCCAACGCGTCGTCATCGAGCGAGTACTCGCTGAACACCGGCGCGAACCCGCCAGCGAGCAACATGTCGTTGACCGCGCGTTTGGGCATCTCGAACTCATCCGCCAGATACAGCAACAGCTCGCGACTCGGCTTGGCCCGGCCGGTCTCCACACACGACAGATGCCGCGTCGACACCCCCGTCCGGCTCGAAACATCGAGCTGACTCAAACGGCGCACCGACCGCCAATGCCGCAACAAGGTACCTGCATGAAGATCCGTCGGTCGGGACATGACGCCCAGCGTAGGAAGGACACAGCCTCAGAGCCATGACCCAACACGTCATGGAGTAGCGGCCACTCGGTCGTCACGATCGACTCATGGAACTCTCCACCAACACCCGTCCGATCACGAAACTCCGCTTCGTCCTCACCGCCAACGCCACCACATCAGGACTCGCAGGTCTGACCGCACTGGTCGCCGGCGAGCGTGTCGACAACTGGCTCGACACCGGCCATTCGGGCTGGGTCCGCATCACCGGTGCCGGCCTCGTCGCGTTCGCCCTCGCCGTCATCGCGCTCTCGCGCTCCAACGAGCAGAATCTCCGCCGATGGGTGCCGGCAGTCAGCATGGCCGACGGCGGCTGGGTCGCCGCGTCGATCGCGACCATCATCGCCGGCTGGTACTCGAGCAGCGGTGCCGCCATCATCGGAATCATCGCGGCCATCGTCGGAACGTTCGCCATCACCCAGATACGGCTCTTGCGAACCCCTTCGGCACCCGCCACACCATCACCGAGGCTCACTGCTTCGCGAGAGCGCCGTCGATGAGCACCCATCGCGCCCAACGCGATAATCCCTGAGCGCAGGGCTCGTACTTGCGCTGCCGTACCGGCGAACTGTGGGACGTCCGACCGCTGATCGCGTAACGCATAATCACGCGTCCTCGAGCGGCCGGAGCCTGCTGCTGATCGGCGCGAACAAGCGCGCTGGTGCGAGGAAATGTCGGTCCGGCGGCGAGACTGGCGAGGGCATCGGTCGAGTGCTGGGGCCGAGGGACACGACGCGCCGTTACTTGTCCGCTTTTTGTCCGCATCCGGAGTTTTCCACAGCGTTCCGGGCGAGAGCGCACGAGACCGCACTAGGCCATCTACCTGGTGTTTCGTCTCCACGGGGTTCCGCGCGATTCCACCGGATTCCGCCGAAATCCCCTCGTTTCGACCTGAAAAGCGTGGGGTCCGGGGATCGACGCCCCGCTCGACCACCGTTCAACCCCCGCAGGCTCACCGAGTTGGCGGGGGTTGATGTCATTTTCGGCGCCGCCCGCTACAGGGCGCTCACTCGTCGGAAGCACCGGCTGCATCACCGGCTGCATCACCGGCGATCCGGTATTGGGGCACACCGAGCAGGCACTGAAACCGACGATCGCCTTGTTTCCACGACGCTGCCGACGGTCGCGTCACCGGTACATCGAGCAGATTGCCGTCGACGTTTGACCCGACGAAGGATTCGAACGCGGTCGCGCATGCATTTTCGACCATCGCCTGCACATTTGTTTGGTCGAACGGCACTCCGGCCGGGAACTGCGCAGTATCGAGCTCGGCGACAATGATCCGCTGCAGGTCGTGGGGTTGCTCGCACGACACCGGCTGCAGTTCGGCCACATCGATCTTCTGAACCAAACATTCACCGCCGACCCCGAACGGCCATACGACCGAGGCATCGTCGATCGAAGTCAGACCTTCCGGGCGATCTGCGTACGAGAGCACAGGTTCGTCCACGACGCCAACGGAAACGGCGGTCGGCGGCGGCACCTCGGCGGCCGGCGCGCCGACAGTCGCCGGCGGCACCGACGGCTCGACCTCGATCGTGGTCGAGGATGTCGCTTCATACGATCGGCCAGAACCGTTTGGCCACAGCCCGACAATCGCCAGACCGAGCAGGAGCACGACCGCAACACCGACCGCAACACCGACCGCAACGCCCGGCCACCGACGACGGGGCTGCGGCCGGGCGCTCGGCCGACATGGAGGAAGACGTCCGTCTCTGAGCACCGTTTCGTCGGGGTCTAATCGGACCGAAGAGTCAATCAACGACTTCGACTCGCTGGCGAGCAATCCTGGCATCGAGCCGATCGCGATGGGTTCTGAAAAGCCAACGCTCTGCTGGCGCTGGCCGAACGATCGAGACGAGCGATCCAACACCACCGAGCGATCGCCGGGCAGTGCTCGGCAACGTTCATCGAGTGACCATCCGAGTTGCTCGAGTTGCTCGCCGAGTTCGGCCGCCGAGGGACGTAGATCAGGCTGCGGCTGTAGGCACGACGCCAGCAGCTCGTCGAGTTCTGCTTGATGCTGGTCGTCAGTGGCCGGAGGCACCCACTCGACAAGTCGATCCTTCAGCGACGGCGGTGCACCGTGTGCTACGTGCAACAGGGTGGCGCCGAGTGAATACATATCCGACGCCGGCCCAACCGCTACCTCGTCGTCGAGATCTTCTGGGCTGGCGTAGCGCATCGACCACCCACTCGTACGGGTTTGGAACCCCTCGGTTCGGGTCAATATTGCGATCCCAAAGTCGCACAACTTGATCTGTCCGTAGGCGTCGATCAGCAGGTTCTGCGGCTTGATGTCGCGATGCACGATGCCCAAAGCGTGGGCGGCGGCCAAAGCGGCGGCGGTGTGGTGTCCGATCAACACGGTCTCGGCCAGCGTCAATACGCCATCGCGCCGATCGAGCAAGTCGGCGACCGAACCCCAGGGGGCGTACTCCATCGACAACGCCGGACCCTGCTCGAGGTCGAACAACTCGAACAACTGAATCACATTGGCGTGGCCGGCCAGGGCGACCAGCGCGGTCAGCTCGCGGCGGGTACGACGCCACGCCACCGACTCGTCGGATACGTCGCGCAATACCTTGATGGCGACAACGCGCCCCGTCGACAACCGGGTGGCGCGGTAGACCACCCCGCCGCCGCCGGTTCCGATCCGCACGAAGTCGGCGTACCCATCGATCTCGATCACGCGCGAACCCACGTTAAAAGCCCGCCGGCGCCGGCGCCGGCGCCAGATCCGACCCGCTTCCCCGCGGGGCCCGCGCAGCCTGGTCGAGCAGGTCGAGATCGCCGCGCGTCACCAGCCGAACCGCCAACGCGTACTCGACTAGACGGGCCCTGCGATTTGAGGCAAGCCGGCCTGGGTCTCCATGCAGGCCGCGGACACCCTGCGCCGCCAGCTTTTGACACACGTTGTCGAGTTTGCGATTGAACTTGGTGATCGTCCACCCGAGCCGGTGGGCAGCATCACCGGACGATGGCATTGCGGTGCCGGCCCGGCCACCACCACGCAGCGCCGGTTCACCCAGTGCCAGCACCAGGCGCAACTGGTCGGGCGTCATGATCACGCGGCCGACCGTGGTGTCGCCAGAGTTGTTTCGGTCAACGTGGCCGGCAACGAACGACGACTCGCCAAGCCGAACCGTGAACTCGTATGTAGTCGGTCCGGCCGTAAACCGAACCACGGTGTCATCGAACACGACGGGCAACACGGCGCCCGGTGCCAGGAACGCTTCGAGCCGGCCCTCGGCGTCGGCCACGGTGGCCGTGAGCAGGGCGCCGACATTGGCCAACAGCCAAACACCCTGCTGCGACGTGAGGCTAAGGAACTGACGATGGAGGAACCGATTGTCGTCCTCGATCACAAGATCGGCGTCGCGGCCGATCGTGAACGGTTGATGGTCGACGATCGTCCGCTCGCCACAGAAATCGATTGTCGGATTCTTGTTGATCGGTTCACCCGACGCTGTGTCGTTCACTGATCGCTCCCTCGTACGAACCTTGCTGGCTCAATGTGGGCACCCAGCAGGCAAGACCGGAAAACGAGTTCTCAGTTGGCAGCGGTAACGCGCAGCGGCCGGGTCACTACGGACCCGACGCCACCATCTTGTCGACGCCGCCGGAGTTCGGCCAGAGGCACAACTCCCCTTGCGAACGGTGACGCTGAGTCAGCTACAGGAAACGCCGTGGCTCGGACCAACGTCGTTACTCAGCCGACGGGCGTAGGCGCCCTGGGTGCCCTGGGCCCGCGCAGCACACGCATCCGAGGCGGCGATGAAGGGGCCGAAGTACACGACATAGATCGGCGCCCCGTCGATGTTTTGGGTCAACGACGGGCAGGTTTGGTCGGTTCGTAGGTAGTTCGAGTCCGGGTATGCCTTGAGTACGTTGGCGATCCCGCCAGCCGTGGCCTGGCTACCGATCGCCGATGCGATCACCGTGATAAAGCTGTCGTCGCAGCCGGGGCGCAGCATGGGCCGCCCCGGCACGGCCAGGTCACCCGCGACGGCACCCGGCTCGGCGCCCGGGGCGGTTGTGGCCGGCGGCAACGACGGATCGGCGGTGGTTGTGGTGGCGACCGCAGACGGGTCGGGCATCGGTGCCGGCGTGGTGGTAGGCGGAATCGTCGTCGGGTTGATGGACGCGATGGTGGCAAGAGTCGTTGCCGGCGCCTGTGTCGTCGGTGGGGTGGCGGTGTCGTCGTCTCCGCCACTGGTCGCCACCACCCACACGATCACACCTAGCAAAAACACGAACACGACACCGATCACGGCCGGCATGTTGACGTTCCAACGCTCGCCGGCCGCGTTGGGCGAGCCATACACCGGTTGGTTCATACGACAAGTCTGCCAGCGTCTGCCCCAGCAGTCACCGCGCCTGCCTGACCCACTTGCCAGCGAAGGCGTGAACCTTCTGCGCAGTCGATGCGCAGAAAGCCCACGAACTCAAAGCGGTCAGCCGCCGATACCGGCTGCTTGGATGGCAGCTGCGATCTGCTCGCTCGGCACGCCGCAGTCGACGCCGGCTTGGCCAACCAACGCCAGCGCGGCAGGGTCTCCAGCCAACAGCAAGGGCACCAGCACTCCCTCTCCGCCACCCCGCTCGAAAGAGGTCGCGATAACGCAATTGGCGGCATTGCCGGGAACACCGGCGCCTGTCAGCAAGCCGAACAGGGCTGGACCGAAGGCGCCGCCGGGAGCCTCGTCGGGGAAGCCCGCCGGGTCGATCAGGGGGCCGGCGACCGTGGTGGGCGGTGCCTCGGTGGTTGACGGCGCTTCGGTCGAAGGCGGAGGATCTTGTCCGGCCACGGTCGTTGGCGGCACGGTCGTAGTCGTTGGCGGCACGGTCGTGGTGGTGGTCGTGGTGGTCGTGGTGGTGGTGGTTGGCAACGAAATCGCCAGGTACGACACCTCGCTCACCTTGCCCGACGTCGTATCCGCCGAGGCGTAGATACCGATGCCAGACGCGGCGAAGGCGAGCACACCGATCCCGGCCGCCACGGTCTGGTCGCCCGGCAGTGGGGCAGCCAGCTTGACGGCGGAGTTCGGGTCGAGTTGGGCAGCGGTGCCGAGCCAGCCCTTGATATCGACCCACACCATCATCGGGGGCATCACGACCAGGGCTGCCAGCAGGGCGATCGCCACGTTGAGCGTGACGATCAGGCCGAAGTCACGCAGCAGCGGGAGCGGCGACACGACCAACACGGCGAAACCGCCGATCGTCGTGACGGCCGACGTGAAGAACGCTCGACCGGTACGGGCTGCCGCCGTATCGCTGGCGAGTCGCGGTTCGAGCCCACTCTCGCGTTCTTCCAGATAGCGCCCGAAAATCAGCACCGAGAACTCGGTGCACGAAGCGATCACAAGCGGACCCGACACGGTGGTCAGCGGGCTGAGCTGGATGCCGAGCAATCCGACGATCAGCGACGATGCGCCGACCGCCAAGAACACCGGCACGAGCGCCAACATCGCCCGGCTGAAGCTGCGGAATCTCAGCACCAAGAACAGGCCAGCCAGACACAGCGCCAGATACGTCAGCGCAGCCCTGTTCGACGAGAGGTTCTCGAGCAGGCCGATTCCGACGGTGGCCAATCCGGCCGGGGTGGCGCTGACGGCTGCTTGGCCATTGGGTAGGTCGGCCAACAAGATGCTGTCGGCGTCGATCTCGAGCGCCGCGATGCGGGCATCCAGATCAGCCTTCAGCTCGTCGACGATGACCGACCGCTCTTCAAGGCTGGCCGGGGCGAGCCGCAGGTTGATCTGTGCCGCGGTCTGATCGGGGGTGACCAGCGCCT
Source organism: uncultured Ilumatobacter sp. (assembly GCA_937919625.1). Classification (GTDB taxonomy): domain Bacteria; phylum Actinomycetota; class Acidimicrobiia; order Acidimicrobiales; family Ilumatobacteraceae; genus Ilumatobacter. The sequence continues at coordinate 3,075 of CALFRK010000040.1, read as the reverse complement.
TGGCGATCGCGGCGGGCATCACCGCCGCCGAGTCGGCGATGTCGACCTCGGTGGGCGCGATCACAGTAGAACCATCGACATCGATGATCTTGGCCAACGTGTTGACGAGACTCGACGAGGAGATCACCGCCCCGTCTGCTCGGCCCTCTGCGGCGATCGTGAACTCGTGGATCAGGTCGATCACGTCTTGGTCGTAGACATTGTTGGCCTTCACGATCACGCCGAGCGTGGTGGCAAATCCGGTTTCGTCTTGGAGCCGTTCGATATCGGCGACGACCTGGCTGCCCTGATCGATCCATTTGACCGGGTCGGACTCGATTTTGGTGCGTCCCTCGACGAGGATCCCGCCGACAAACAGGAACACCGACACGATCACGAGGGCGATGCCTGCCTTGGTCGGGAGACCACCGAGCTTGACCACGATCCGCTCAACCAGCGAAGCGCCGCGCTTCTCGGTCGGCGCGGTCCATTCGCGGATACCCAGAATCGATGCCGTCAGCACGATGCCGAGAGTGACCAGCATCGCCACGCCGATCATCAACAACACGCCGAAGTCGCGGATCATCGGCACCTTCGACAGTTGGAGGGCGGAGAAGGCGACGATGCCGGCGAGCGCGGCCACGATCAAGGGCGGAACGAGGTTGGCGAGCGTCTCGGCGATCGGGTGCTCATCATGGTCGAGGACGACCTCCTCTTCGACGCGGTTATGGATCTGGATCGCAAAGTCGATCCCCAACCCGATCAGAATCGGCAGGCCGGAGATCGTGACCAGCGACAGGTCGATCCCGATCCAGCCGAGAATCGAGAACGTCCAGATCACGCCGAACAGCACCGACAGCAATGGCAGAAGGCGCCAACGAACCCGGAACATGACAGCCAGCACGAGTGCCATCACGACGAGCGCGATCGCTCCGAGGGTGAGCATGCCGCCCTTCAGGTAGTCGTTGATTTCCTTCAAGTACACCGGCGAACCGGTGACCGTTAGCTCGAACCCGTCGAGCTCGACCGTGTCGAGGATCGTCAGGAGTTCTTCGGTGGCCGCCGACTGGGCGTCGAGATCGAGGTTGCCGTCGAGCACGATGCCGCCGACGGCCGTGGAGTTGACCCGGCGGCCCTCGAGGTTGGGGAACGTGCTGGCGAGCGACTTGCGGATCACCAGGTCGTTCGGGGCGGGGGTGATGACGTCACCGTCGTTGGCCTCATAGTTGTCGTTGCCGTAGATCAGCAGGTTGTTCCAGTCAGGATCGCCGAGCACCTGGTTCTCGACCGAACCGAGCCGGGCCAGGCTGAGCGAAACATCGGCGCCGCGCACAGCGGCACCCTCGACGTCGCGGCCGGCGGCAGAGATCAAGGCAGCGCGGCCTGGGCCCTTGAGCAACAAATCACTGAACTCGATCGACACGGGCGGCGTGATCACCGAGCGGACATTGGCCACCGCTTCCATCGTCTTCGTGACGGCCAGAAGTTCGGACAGGTTGTCGCCCTCGATCAGATCGGCGACATCGGCTGTGTCGTTGGTTGCCGTGAACAGCAAGATGACGGTTTCACCACCGAACGCATCCTGAAACTCGACATTGTCGATGGCGATCTGTGAGTCGGGGTTGAGATAGCTGTCTTGCCCGGTCGCGAATTCGATCTTGGTCGCGCCGATCCCCAACACCACCGTGATCGCAACGACCACGGCGAGCACGATTTTCCAGTGTTTCCCCAGCTGAACGCCCGCGCTTCTCCAGAAAGATTCCATATGCACAACGTACGCGACGTGGTCGGACCGCCACAGGGCGTAAAGTCCCACCCTGAAAGGCAACTCTCTGTGAATACTGTTGACCCACACAACGCTTGGGTCATGTACGATCGTGTTGCGGTTGGCGGATCGTGGGTGATGCGAAGTTGGTCCGCCCAGGCGTTCGGATCACGAGGACCAATGACGATGACCAAGGCGAGTTCGACAGTCGACCAGGGCAATCATCGATCGTCGCGTCGCGATCGCGGTTCAACCTTCATCGAGGTGCTGGTCTCGATTGTGATCCTCGGCACCGCCGGCGTCGCCGTCTTGACTGCCCTGTCCACTACGGCACGGGGAGCTGCAGAACACCGTGAGATCTCCAATACTCAGGCGTCTCTGGCGACCGCCGGCGACGCCCTCACGAAGGTCCCCGACGACCTTGACGACAGCAACCTGACCGACCCCGACAATTACGTTCCGTGCGCCACCCCGGCGCAGTACCAACCGATCGTAGACGCAGTAACGCTCTCCACGCCGGTAACGGTAGCCAACGTCGCATATTGGAACACGTCGGGAGTTCCTGGATTTGCAGGGTGCAACTTTCCGACCGACCGGCTCCAGCTGATCACACTGCAGACCACCACCAATGGGGCTGTTCGAACACTCTCGGTCTTGAAGCGGCCGGCTGAAGAGCCGATCAGCACCCACCCGATCCCCCCGTTTCCCCCTGGCGGCACCTCGGTCATACCCGTGGTCAGATCGATTTCACCGAACAGTTCGCGACTCTGAAAGCCTGCGCAAACGCGATCGCCAGCATGCCTTACAACAGTGACCACACGTTTGTCACACCAACCTATTCGGGTGCGGGGAACACCGAGCTCACGGTGAGTTGGGCCGGCGGCAACAATGCCAAGGTGCTCAACATCCCCGAGAGCATCGTGTCTGGCCTCACGGAGATCAATCTCGGCTCGTCGGTCGGCAACACCAAGCCGCTCGTCATCAACGTCATCGAGTCGGACGGCGACGAAGATGACGACATCACGCTCGATCTCGATCTCCCACCGTTGACTCCGAGCACCTACAAGTTTGTGCTGTACAACTTCACCAATACCGAGGGCACGATCACCATCGAACGAGACATATCGGGCACGATCTTTGCTCCGTTTGCAACTGTGGTCACCAAGGGCGAGGTGCATGGTGCTGTGATTGCCAAGCAGTGGACGCATGAGGGAGGGCTCGTCGAGAACGGCACCAATCACGTGTTCAACGCCACGATCGAATGGGCTCCATGATGAAGCGCTCATCGAACGCGAACGATGCGACGCCCCAGTACGGCCGACGCGACGACG
>CALFRK010000039.1 GCA_937919625.1 uncultured Ilumatobacter sp. | reverse complement strand
GGTCCAAATCGGCTGTTGGTCCAAATCGGCTGTCGGTCCAAGTGCATGCTCTCGGCCGGCGTTGTTGGCCCGGCGGCAACGCCGTCGAGTCGATCCGACAGGTACGCGGCCGGAATCCAGTCCGTCGCGAGGTCGCGATTTGGTCGCGCCACTGACTTTTCGTTCATCCGACACGGGTCGGCCGAATCGCGCGCCTACCGTCATCCCATGGAGGCGCGAATCCCGAAACTTACCCGGCTGGTCGTGCTCGTTTCGGGAAATGGCAGCAACACCCAGGCGATTCTCGATGCCTGTGCCACCGGCGAGCTGCCGGCCAAGGTGGTCGCCGTCGTGTCCAACAAGTCGAATGCCTACGCTCTGCAGCGTGCCGCGAATGCAGGCGTCCCATCAGTGCACGTCGGGCGCCTCGAACACGAACAACGCGCCGACTACGACGCCCGCCTGACCGACATCGTGGCGGGGTTCGCTCCCGACCTCGTCGTTCTCGCCGGGTGGATGCGGATTCTCACCAAAGACTTCCTCGGCTGGTTCCCCGGCAGGGTCGTCAACTTGCACCCGGCCCGCCCCGGCGAGTTGCCGGGCACACACGCCATCGAGCGGGCCTGGCAAGAAGCACTCGCCGGCGAACGCACGAGCACCGGCGTGATGGTGCACCTCGTCCCCGACGAAGGCGTCGACAACGGCCCTGTACTCGCCACCCAAGACGTGCCAATCCTCCCCGACGACACGCTCGACACCCTCGAAGCCCGCGTGTATGCCGTCGAGCATCGCCTGCTGGTCGACACGATTCGAACGCTGTGCGAACATCCCAGTCAGCCCGATCAAACCTCCCGAGTGAACACGGAGACCCCCGCATGAGCCACCTCAACGATCAACTGTTCGATCGCTACGACGCCCTTACCTTCGACGACGTGGTGATCGTCCCCGGCTATTCGGAAACCCTGCCAGACGCTGTCGACACCAGTGCCGTGTTTGCCCGCGAGATCGAGCTCAGCGTGCCGTTGATCTCGGCCGCGATGGACAAGGTGACCGAAGGCCGGATGGCAATCGCAATGGCCCGCCACGGCGGAATCGGCGTGATCCATCGCAACATGTCGATCGATCAGCAAGCAGCCGAAGTACAAAAGGTCAAGCGCAGCCAAAGCGGCATGATCTCGGATCCGGTTACTCTCACCAAGGAAGCCCGGCTCCACGAGGCGGAAGAGCTGATGAACCGCTTCAAGTTCTCAGGCGTGCCGATCACCAATGCGGCCGGCGAGCTGGTCGGCATCTTGACCAACCGCGACATCCGGTTCTGCGAAGGCAGCGACTACGAGCGCCCAATCAGCGAGTTCATGACCAGTGACAACCTGGTCGTCGGCAAGGTCGGCACATCGCTCGACGAGGCCAAGGTACTGCTGCAGAAGCACCGCATCGAGAAGCTTCCTTTGGTCGACGATCACGGCAAGCTGGCAGGGCTGATCACGGTCAAAGACATCCAGAAGCGGCTCGACTACCCGAACGCTTCGCGTGACAGCCGCGGCCGCCTGCGATGCGCCGCCGCTTGCGGCGTTGGCGACGATGTCGAAAGCCGGGTCGAGCTACTGGTCAGCATGGGGGTTGACGCCATCGCGATCGACACCGCCCACGGACACTCGGCCGGTGTGATCAAGACCATCGAACGGATCAAGGGTTCGTGGCCCGAGCTGGCCGTGACCGCCGGCAACGTGGTCACCGAAGATGGTGTCGAGGCGCTCGTCAATGCCGGCGCCGATGCAGTCAAGGTCGGCGTCGGGGCCGGTTCGATCTGCACGACCCGGATCATCTCGGGCGCCGGCATGCCACAGCTTTCGGCGATCTACTTCACAGCCAAAAAGGCGCATCAGCTCGGTGTGCCGATCATTGGTGATGGGGGCATTACCTATTCGGGTGACATCGTCAAGGCGATCGCAGCCGGCGCCAGCACCGTGATGCTGGGTTCGCTGTTGGCTGGCAGCGAGGAAAGCCCCGGCGAAACCGAGCTGTTCGAGGGTCGCCGTTTCAAGAGTTACCGCGGCATGGGTTCGTTGGGCGCGATGCAGGGCCTCGGTGCCGATCGCTACGCCACAGCCCAATCAGATCAGTCAGATATGGCCGCCAGCAGTCGCAAGTTGGTGCCAGAAGGCATCGAGGGCCGGGTGCCATATGCCGGCCCGCTCGGCGACACGCTTTACCAGCTTGTCGGTGGACTGCGGTCGGGCATGGGCTACGCCGGCGCCGCCGATCTCTCGGCGTTACGCACAGGTGCCCGTTTCATGCGGGTCACCACCGCAGGTCGCGCCGAGAGCCATCCACACGACGTCACGATCACCAAAGAAGCTCCGAACTACCAGCGCTCGTAGCCAAAAACGTCGCTGATCAGCCCACCTGTCCGGGCCGACCGACTAGCTGGGCATCCACAACGACAACCTGAGCACCGTGGCCATCCACTCCGTGGGTGACCGAGCCACCGCCCCAGTCGCCTCCGAAATAGATCAGACCTCCGATGATTCCGGCGACCGCAAGGCCGAGCGCTGTCCATTGCAGCGTCACCGTGTCGGCCTTGATCGGCCGTGTGTCGGTTCGGGGTGGCGTCGGACGGCCCTTGGGCGGCGTGCTCGATACGGACCGTTCAATCTTGGTGTAAGCCATGCGACCGAAACCCGCGCCCGGGTGGGCACCATTCCCGGTTGCTCAGCCCACAACTATCCGAGCATCGCCTCGGGGTCGACCAAGCTGACCGTGAGTTCACGAAGCCGCACCGGCACACCACACACCCTTGCACGCGTCACCGGATCTATCTCGAGCGTCACGAGCCCGGTCGATGAGCCATTCACGAGCCATCGCCCACGCCAACCGTGCACGCCCCACCCGAGCACACGGCGGTGGCGCGGCTTGGCAGAGACGATGCTCGAGCGCGGGATGTTGGCCCGAAACGCCCAGCCCATCTTCACACTGATCGAGTCGGCGTGGATCATGATCGAACTGAACCGGCGGCCGATTCCGAAAAGGCCGAGCAGGCGGGCATTCCACCTGCTGTATCGAAAGTCGAGACGGATGTCGTTCATTGCAACCACGGTAACGGCCACAATCAGCCCTGCTGTCTAGTCTCGCGACACGATGGCCGACAGCTTCTTCACCACACCCGACGGCAATTGGTTCCAGCCGACCGATCCGTGTCGCGGGCCTTGGGATCCGAACGCCTGCCACGCTGGGCCACCGGTTGGACTGCTGGCCCGAGCCTCCGAACTCTTGATCCCCGATCAGCAACTGGTTCGGCTCACGGCCGATCTCACTCGACCGATACCGCACGCCGGATTCCGCATCGAGGCTGAGGTACTCCGCGCCGGCCGAACGGTCAGCACCACGGCGATGACCGTGATCGACAGCTCGGGCAAAGTCGTCGTTACCGCCCGGGGCATGCACATCGCCGTCGAGTCCCCGTCGGAGATACCTACGACTACGCATGACACCCCACGCCTCGCCGACTCCCAGCCAGGCCGCTTTCCATTTGGGATGATCGCCCATGGGCCGCCCGCGTTCTCGACGGGTGTCGAGGTGCGGTACCCGCACAACGAAGGGCCGGACCCCGGCCCGACCCGACTCTGGATGCGTGCCCTGTCATTGCTACCGGATGAGGAACCGTCGCCATTTCAGCGGATCAGTCCTCTCGCCGATTGCGGCAACGCCTTCTCACGCAATGCCAACCCGACCGAGATGGCCTTCATCAACACTGATCTCACGCTCCTGCTCCATCGTTCACCGGTCGGGGAATGGTTGGGCATGGACTCGGTGTCTCGATGGGAGCCGAACGGCATCGGCATGTCCGACTCTTTGCTATTCGACGACATCGGACCAGTCGGCCGCGCACTCCAGACATTGATCATCCGGCCGATCACGGCGTCGAATACTCAGGCCAGCAACTCGCACAAACAGGACAAACCGGCATGACCCCCTACGAGCACCCGTACCCGGCCCCCGAACTGGCAGAACGGCATCCTTTCGTCCCGCTCGATTTCCACCACTTTTCTGTCGACCAGATGCGCCTGCGGGCCGACGACTTCCATGCAGAGATGGGCCGCCGACGTTCGGTACGGATGCTGTCCGACGAGTCCGTTCCGTTCGATCTGGTCGAGCGGGCGATCGAAACCGCCAGCACCGCACCGTCCGGTGCCCATCATCAACCGTGGCGGTTCGTAGTCACCGGTGACCCCTACGTCAAGCGCCAGATTCGCGAGGCTGCCGAGGCGGAAGAGCGCACCAACTACGAGCAGGGCCGGATCAATCCCGAGTGGCGTCGTGAGCTCGAGCCGATCGGCACCGACTGGCACAAGGAGTTTCTCGAGATCGCCCCATGGATCGTGGTGCTGTTCGAAGAGCGCTACGGCGTGACCGATGCCGGCGAGCGCAAGCACCATTACTACGTGAAGGAGTCATGCGGAATCGCGGCTGGCATGTTCATTGCGGCGCTGCACCACATGGGCCTCGCCACGCTGACACACACCCCCAGCCCAATGGCATTCCTGTCCAACGTGCTGGGTCGTCCTACAAACGAGCGCCCGTTCGTGCTCTTCCCGGTCGGATACCCCGTCGAAGGGTGCCTTGTGCCCGACCTCCGGCGCAAACCCCTCGCCGAGGTGATGACCGTCGTCGAGTAACAGTCACGTTGCGTCTTACACAACGTGGCTCAAGTCAGGTCGCCAGGCAGAAACCTATGCCGCGGACCGTCCGCACGATCTCGCGGTCGCTGACTACCGCGAACTTCTTGCGCAAGTTCCCGATGTGCACATCGACCAGGTGATCACCACCAAACCAATTGTGCCCCCAAACGCGCTCCATCAGCTGCTCCCGCGTCAATACCTGCTGAGGGTCGGCTGTGAACTGATCGATCAGATCGAACTCGAGGCGGGTCAGCTCGATCGGTACGCCACCAAGCTCGACTTGTCGCAACGATGGACGCACGACCAGATCCCCAAACACACGCTCGGGCGTCTCGTCCAGCCTGGCGCGCGGCCGGCGCGCAAGTGCATCGACTCGGGCAATCAGCTCGCTCGGCGAAAATGGTTTGGTCACGTAGTCGTCGGCGCCGACCTGAAACCCGGCCACCTTGTCGGCCTCGTCGGCGCGACCTGTCAGGATCAAGATGTAGGCGTTGGATCGTTCGCGAATAGCACGGCAAAGATCGAGCCCGTCACCGTCGGGCAGGCCGAGGTCGAGGATCACCAGGTCAGGTTGAGTCAATAGCATCGACTCAACCGCGTCGGCGATCGTGGCGACCCCCACGACCCGGTGTCCCGACTGCTTGAGCACCTTGGTCACGACCTGCATTGCCGCCACCGAGTCCTCCACCACCAGGACGTTCATCAGCTCCACAGAGCTCATTCTCGCATACCAGAGCGATGACGGATACCACCCCCCGGACTCCGCCAGCACCGGGCGAGCGACTCGACGAGTGCTTCCACTCGTTGCAGGTTGCGGCACTCGTGCACGCCGTCGGGTTGAACTCCTAAGTTGCCGAGACTCACGTCCCCCGTGCCCAACACAACCAGCAATCGCGCTTGGCAGGCTTCCGTTACATCAGGTGAGCTTCTCGACGAAGCCTTCGAGTTGGCGCAGGTTGCGGCACTCGTACACACCGTCAGTGTGAACTCCGTAGTCGCTGACGATCGAGTCGCCAGTGTTCCAGTACGACTTGGGTTCGGGGTTGAGCCAATACACGTGACGCGCCCTCTGGCGGATCTCCTTCACCACCCATGCCTGACTGGCGTGGTAATTGTTGCGCGCGTCACCGAGCAGCAAAACAGTGGTCTTGGGGCCGATATCTTTGCCGTAGCGCTCCCAGAACACCTCGAAGGCGTGACCGTAGTCGCTGTGACCGTCGACCCAAACGACGTCGGCCTCGGTGTTGACACGGTGGATCGCTTCCTGGATGTCTTCGGTGGCTCGGAAGTACTCGGTGACCTCGTCGATGCCGTCGATGAACACGAACGACCGGACCTTGGAGAACTGGCCGGAGATCGCGTACACGAGCATCAACGTGAAGCGCGCAAACGCGGCTACCGAACCAGAGATATCAGCGACCACCATCAGCTCGGGCTTGGCGGGACGCGGATACTTGAACTTCGGCTCGGCCGGCACACCGCCGTAGCTGAGCGAGTGGCGGACGGTGTTGCGAAAGTCGAGCGGGCCTTTACGACCGTGGCGACGCTTGCGGGCCAGCCGGGCAGCGAGTTTGCGGGTGAGCGGTTGGAGCGCCTTCTTGAGGCTCTGCATCTCGTCGCGCGAGGCGTGCATGAACTCAACGTCTTCGGGTAAGGGCTTGCGGAGTGTCTTGGCCATCGCCTCGACACCACGATCAGCCACCAGCCGCCGCCGAATCTCTGCCTCGATCTCTTGCTTGAACTGCTCGATCCGGTGCTCGAACTCGTCGTGCTCGAGACGCTGTTCGAGGTGGGTCAGCTCGCCCCCCTGGGCCTGTTGGGCGGTTTGTTCCATCAGCTTGTCGAGCATGCCGTCGAGATCGAGGTTGCGCAGAGTGCGATACAGGTAATAGGTACCACCCACAGGGCGACCCGGCTCCATGCCGGCGAACCGCTGGACCGACTGCTTGGCGAGCGCTCGCATCATCGCCTGGTCACCGTTGAGCAGCGCCTGCATCAACATCTGAGCAATCTCTTCGGGCGTCAGCGCGTCCATCGCCCCACCGCCGCCCTGACCTTCGCCCTGCTGCTGCTGCTCTTGCATTTCGCGCCACAGTTCGTCGAGATCACTCTCGTCGCCCTCAGCCAGCTTGTACTCGGGGCCACGCAGCGAGAAGTACACCTCGAACACCGTCTCGAACGCACGCCAGTGCGAGTTGTTCTTGATCAACGTCGCGCCCAGCGCGTACTTGAAAGCGTCGCGATCCTCGATCGGGATGTGCTGGATCGCCTCCATCGCGTCGAGGTTTTCGGTCAGGCTGACGGGCAGCCCAGCGTTGCGAAGCTCCTGCACAAACCCGTTGAGGAGATCCAGCATCGAACGTTTGGTGTCATTCAACCGACAGTTCCTTGGTGGCCTTGAGGATGTCGGTCTGATACTTGAGCAGGATGTGCAGCGTCTCTTTGGCCGTCGCCTCGTCGATCGTCTCGATATTGAGCAGTAGCAGCGTGCGGGCCCAGTCGAGGGTCTCCGACACGCTTGGCGACTTCTTGAGATCGAGCATCCGAATCGAGCGCACGATGCGGGCGATCTGATCGGCCAGGTGCTCGGTGATCTCTGGCACCTTGGTGAGCACGATCTCCTTCTCACGTTCCATCGTGGGATAGTCGACGTGCAAATACAGGCAGCGCCGCTTTAGCGCCTCGGACAGCTCGCGAGTGTTATTCGAGGTGAGGAACACGAGCGGAATCTGGGTTGCTTCGATCGTGCCGAGCTCGGGGATCGAAACCTGGTAGTCGGAAAGAATCTCGAGCAGCAGTGCCTCTGTCTCGACCTCGACGCGATCGACCTCGTCAATCAGCAACACCACTGGATCGGAGGCTCTGATCGCCTCGAGCAGGGGCCGCGTGAGCAGGAACTCCTCGGAGAAGATGTCGTCGTGGACCTCGCTCCACGAGTCGCTGTTTTTGTCAGCCTGGATGCGCAGCAGTTGCTTCTTGTAGTTCCACTCGTAAAGCGCACGGCTCTCGTCGAGGCCCTCGTAGCACTGCAACCGGATCAGTCGGGAACCTGTCATTTCGGCGATTGACTTGGCGAGCTGGGTTTTGCCGACGCCGGCTGGGCCCTCCACCAAGACCGGCTTGCCGAGCCGATCGGCAAGAAATGCCACCCCGGAGATGCCGTCGTCGGCCAGATAATTGACGGATTTCAGCCCGTCTCGCACCTGCTGGACACTTTCGAAGCGGTTCGCAACCTCTGCTGCCATAGGGGACAACGCTACAACGCGTCTTGACCCGACGGTCAATCGGAGTCGATCGAGTTGGGAGATGTGCCTGGAGCGTGAGCCGATAGGCGAACTGCGACCAATCGTGACGGGGGATGCGTGCGGAATGAAAAGGAGCGAAGCGACCTATCCGCTGAATCCCCTGGCACAACTCCCAACTCGATTGAGGGCCTACGCTGGCCGACGATGACTGGGGCACTGGGCAAGTACGTCACCGCGTTCGTCGACGCCGTCGACCGCGAGTTGGCGGGGCTGTCGGGCAAACAACACCGCCACGAATGCACTGTCGAGGCGGGAGATCTCGTCTCGGCGATCCTGGCCGGCGACAAACGCCTCACCACCAGCGAGTTGGAGGCCTGGCTCGACGACATCGGCCCACACCTCACTCCCCCGGTGCTGATCAGCCCGCAGCAGCTTCGCCAGAGCGACCTGATCACCGGCAAGTCGGTCTGGGTCGACACCCCGAGCACGATGTTCGATCTGTTGGCCAAGGCCGATGCCCGTGACGGTGCCCGCAGGGCGAATACCTACTACGACCTGGCGCTCAAGCTCGCCCACGCCGCGGCGGCGCTCGACCTGGTGCCCTCGCCCGACGAGATCGCCGCGATCGACAGATTCCGCACGACGCTGCTGCACACGATGGACGCCGCCGGTGTGCCACGGCCCGGCCAGCCGGCAGCAACGGCGACCGGTGGCCCAGCGGCCGCCGCCGCTCCCGAACTCGAGCTGCCGCCCGAGCGCCCGGTCGAGGAGATCCTGGCCGAACTCGACGCCCTGATCGGCCTCGACCACGTTAAGACCGAAGTCCGTCGCCTCACCAGCCTTTTACGGGTACAAAGGCTGCGCGCCGAACACGACCTACCGGTGATCGAGACCAGCCGCCACCTGGTGTTCGTCGGCAACCCAGGCACAGGCAAAACCACCGTGGCGCGCCTACTGAGCCAGCTGTACCGCAGCCTCGATGTTGTCACCAAAGGTCACTTGGTCGAGACCGACCGGGCCGATCTGGTAGCCGGGTTCGTTGGGCAAACCGCAATCAAGACTCAAGCGGTTCTGGTCTCATCACTCGGCGGCACGCTACTGATCGACGAGGCTTACGCCCTGGCGCGCGGCGGCGAGAACGATTTTGGTCGCGAGGCGATCGACACGCTGGTCAAGTTCATGGAGGACCACCGCAGTGACCTCGCCGTTGTCGTGGCCGGCTATCCGACCGAAATGGGTGAACTGATCGCCAGCAACCCCGGTTTGGAAAGCCGGTTCGCCCGAACGCTCGAGTTTCCGGACTACACCACAGACGAGTTGGTCGCGATCTTCGAGCTGATCTCGGACAAGCAGCAGTACCACCTGACCGAAGCTGCCAAGGTCCACCTCGCCGAGGTGATCGCGGCCGAGCCACGTGGGCGAGGATTCGGAAACGCCCGCTTCACCCGCAACGTGTTCGAACAGGGTGTGTCGATGCAGGCAATGCGTCTGACCGATTTTGAGGTTCCAACCAGGGACCAATTGACGTCGCTCGAAGCCGAAGACATCGCCCCGGTCTGAAGTCGGCCATTGTGATAATCGTCCCGATCAGGGTCCATCGACCCTGGTTAGCGCTCACGCCAAATTCCTAGCCTTGCGGAGAACGGAGGCAATAATGGATTTTCAGGTATCCGAGCAGATGTCGACCATGCTGGCGATGATTCGCGACTTCATGGATCGTGAGGTGATTCCGCTCGAGGGCGAGATGCTGTTCGGTACACCCGAAGCGCTCGCCGTCGCCGTGCTGACCGCACAAAACAAGGTCAAGCAGATCGGCCTGTGGGCGCCGAACCACCCCGTCGAGTTCGGAGGCCTCGGGCTGTCGATGGTCGACCACGGCCTGTTCGCCGAGGCGGTCGGCCGCAGCCCACTGGGCATGACCGTATTCGGTACGCAGGCGCCCGACGCCGGCAATATCGAGATCCTCCACAAATACGGCACCGATCAGCAAAAGGAAGTCTGGATGCGCCCGCTCGTCGAGGGCAAGATCCGAAGCTGCTTCTCGATGACCGAACCCGAGACCTCTGGGTCGAATCCGACCCTGCTCGCCACCACTGCTGTCGCCGACGGCGATGACTATGTGCTCAACGGCCAGAAGTGGTTTACGTCATCCGCTGACGGCGCTTCGGTGGCGATCGTGATGGCGGTCACCGACCCGGGCGCGCCGCCCCACAAGCGGGCCAGCATGATCCTGGTGCCGACCGACACGCCCGGGTTCAACCTGGTGCGCAACGTCAGCGTGATGGGCCACGCCGGTTCCGGCCATGCCAGCCACGGCGAGGTGATCTACCAGGGGTGCCGGGTACCGAAGACCAATCTGCTCGGCCCCGAGGGGCATGGCTTCATCATCGCCCAGGATCGGCTCGGCCCCGGCCGTATCCACCACTGCATGCGCTGGCTCGGCATCGCCAGCCGCGCCTTCGACATGATGTGCGACCGCGCTAACTCCCGCGTGATCGACGCCGAAGGCGGCACGCTTGGCGATCGTCAAGTGATCCAACACTGGGTGGCCGAGCTCGACGCCGAGATCAGGGGCGCCCGCCTGCAGGTCTTGCATGCCGCGTGGATGATCGACCAGCAGGGCGCCAAGGCTGCCCGCGACGAAATCTCCGCAATCAAGTTTGTTGTGGCCAACACCATGCTCAAGGCGGTCGACACATCGATCCAGGTTCACGGAGCGCTCGGCGTCACCGACGACACAGTTCTCGCCCACTGGTACCGGCACGAACGCGCCGCCCGCATCTACGACGGCGCCGATGAGGTGCACAAGACCAGCCTCGGTCGCCGCATCCTGCGCCGCTACGCAACGGCCGCCGCCCCACGCTGAGGACCGACCGAACGCCGGCTCCGTACGCGACCAGTACGGCGCGGTTAGCGTTCTCGACGAGATGGGACTGCGCGACCGCTTCTACACGACGAAGACCGCCAAGGCGATTCTGTCGTGGCGGATCCTGTTGGGTGCCGGAGTCGGGGTGGCGCTCGGGGCCGCCGGGCTGGCGATCTCTGCAGCGATCGGAATCGGCCTCGTGCTTTATGCCGGTTCGGTCGCGGTCGCGATGCCGCAGGGCGCCAGTCGTCCCGCGATCGATCCGTTCGTGCTCAGCGAACCTTGGCGTCAGCTGATACAGGGCGCGCAGGGCTCGGGGCGCAAGCTCCGTGAAACCGTCGGTGGCACACCGGCCGGGCCCCTCAAAGACACACTGCAAGGCATCGCCGATCAACTCGAACGCGGACTCGGGGAGGCGTGGGAGGTCGCCAAGCGTGGCGACGAGATCGACGACGCCGTGCGCAGACTCGATCCCACCGCACTTCGTTCGAAGCTGGCAACACTGCAGCAGCGAGCCAGCGGCGGTCCCTCCCCCGAAGCAGACTCGGCCGTACAATCGGTCGAGCGCCAGCTCGCCTCGGCCGACCGTCTGAAGCAACAGTCCAAACACACAGCGGCATCACTTCGGTTGACCCAAACACAGCTCGACGAGCTGGTTGCTCGCGCCAGCGAGGTGCGGGTCGGCACGTTCGACACCGATACCTACGCCAAGGATGTCGACGAGCTCGTGATCAAGCTGGAGGCACTGCACCAGGCGGTGCAGGAAGCCCACACAGCGTGAGCGACGCGAGCAGTCTGCTCCGATCGAATCTCACCGTGGCCACGGGCACGGCCCTGTCGCGGATCACCGGCCTGCTGCGAATCATGGTGTTCGGGTGGATCATCGGACAGATCGCACTCAGCGATGCCTATCTGATCGCCAACGAGACGCCCAACATCGTCTACGACCTGCTGTTGGGTGGCGTGCTGTCGGCCACGCTGGTGCCGCTGTTCTCGTCGTTCATCGAGACCGACGACGACGAGGCGACCAATGTGGTCATCACCATTTCCGCGACGCTGATGGTGGCGCTAACGGCCGTGGCGGTGTTCGCCGCCCCTCTGATCATCCGGATCTACACGCTCAACCCATCAGATGACGTCGATCCCGAACTGTTGCGACGTGTCGCCACGATGCTGGCCCGGATCTTTCTGATCCAGATCTTGTTCTATGGGCTGACGGGGTTGGCCAACGCCTTCTTGAACAGCCGGCGAAGGTTCTTTGCCGCGGCCTGGAGCCCGGTCGCCTCGAACCTCGTGATCATCGCCACGATGGTCACCCTGCGCGACCAGGCATGGGAACTGGGCGATGTCGTAACCAATGGTCGTCTGCGCTGGACACTTGGTCTGGGAGCCACCGGGGGCATCGCCGCGATGGCGATCATCATGGTGGTCGCCGCCGGCCGCACCGGCTTCGGGTTTCGACCGTCGTGGAACTGGAAACACCCCGTCGTCCGCAAGCTGCTGGCGTTGTCGGCCTGGACGCTGGGGTTCGTCGTCGCCAATCAGGTAGCGCTGATCGTGATCCGCAACCTGGCCGAGCCGGGCTCGAGCGAGGTTGCCGCGTATGTCACTGCGTTCACGTTCTTCGTATTGCCGCACGGCCTGTTGGCGGTGTCAATCTCGACGACATTCCAGCCCGAGATGTCACGGGCCGTCGCCCGCAAAGACAAGGCTGCCTTCATCGAGCAAACCTCGCTCGGCATCCGGTTGATCAGCCTGCTGACGTTGCCTGCTGGGTTCGGCATGTTCGTATTACGTCGCCCGATCGTGGGGGCCCTGCTCGAGTACCGCAACTTCGGGGCGGAGGCAGCGGCCAACACCGCCGATGCACTGGCTGGCTTCTCGCTGGGCCTGGTCGGCTTCTCGGTGTACATGTTCGTGTTGCGCGGCTTTTACGCCCATCACGACACGCGCACGCCGTTCATCGTCAACGTCGGTGAGAACGCCCTCAACATCCTGCTGGCTTTCATACTGGTCAGCCGCTACGGCGTGTTGGGTCTCGGTCTGTCATTCGCGATCGCCTACCTCGTGTCGGCCGTGTGGGCGCTGAACGTCCTGTCGTACAAGGTGCGCGGCTTCTCGATCCGCCCGATCGCCGCCAGCTTCGTGAAGATGCTCTTCGCCGCCGTGCTGATGGCAGCTTCGGTGTGGCTGATCACCCACGATGTCACCCCAGATTCGGGCTGGCGTGCCGCCGCTCAACTGGTCGTTGGCGGCGTGGTCGGTATCGTGGTCTACGGGTGTGTGCTGGTGGCCGTGCGAGCGCCTGAGATCGAGTCGATCCGGCGCCGCCTTCCTGCTGCCCTCGGCGGCCGATAGCCGGCGGGCCCTCTTGACGCTCCAACGCACCCAAGGGTTAGGCTCGCTTCCATGTTCAAGCTCGCAAAGAAGTGGTGGAAGTACGCGACCGCCAAGCTCACAGGCAAGTTCAACGACAACGCTGACCCGAAGGTCCAACTCGAACAGGCGATCAGCGAGGCCCAAAGCCAGCACAAGCGCCTCAGAGAGCAGGCCATCAATGTGATCGCCGGCCAAAAACAATCGGAGATCCGTCTCAACAGCAAGATGGCTGAGCTCGAAAAGCTCAATGGCAACGCTCGCCAGGCGCTGATCATGGCCGCCGACGCACAAAAGGCCGGCGACGCCGACAAGGCCACCCAATACACGTCGGCTGCAGAAACGATCGCGGGTCAGCTGATCCAGGTCGAAAAAGACGTCGACAGTCTGAAGGCAATGGTGCTCGGCAGCACCGAAGCGGCCGACCAGGCCAAGGCCGCCGTCGCCCAGAACAGCCGTCTCTTGCAAGAAAAGATCGCCGAAAAATCTAAGCTACTGAGCCAGCTCGAGCAGGCGAAAATGCAAGAAGAGATGAATGTCGCCATGACCCAGCTCAACGAAACCGTCGGCGACGACGTACCCACGTTGAAAGAGGTCGAGGAGAAGATCCAGGCTCGCTACACCAAGGCCAAGGCTGCAACCGAGCTGACCGAGACGTCGGTCGAGTCACGTGTGCTCGAGGTCGAACAGGCAACTGCCAATGTCGAAGCTCAGAGTCGCCTCAGCGAGCTGCGCACCGAACTCGGCCTTGACAGCAGCCCAGTAACCCCGCAAATCGAAGGCGGCACCGCCTGACCGTGGCTTAGCCGGGCAGAAGTACTAGGTCGTCGCGGTGGATGACTTCGTGGACCATGCCCTGCGGCAAGTCTTTGGTTTGACGGCCGGCGAACTCGCGTAGGTCGGCCGCCGACACAAACACCATGCCGCGCGCAAACGCAACACCGTCGGGGCCACATACGTCGACCGTGTCACCCTCGCCGAACTGGCCAGTCACAGACAACACACCCGCCGGCAGCAGGCTGGTCGAGCGCACCGTCAGGGCATCGCGGGCGCCCTCGTCGACGGCGATCGAACCGGCGACCTCTGCCGCGAAGGCAATCCACAACTTGCGTGCCGGCAGTCGCCGATCGTGAGCGGAAAACGTGGTGCCGACCTGTACATCACCAACTGCGTCGGGCAAGACGTTCGGCCGCGCCGCGTTGGCGATCACGGTGCGAACACCAGACCATGACGCGATCCGTGCGGCGGCGAGCTTGCTGGCCATTCCTCCGCTGCCTCGCCCGCTGCCGTTGGCGTTGGTGCGAATCGAGAGCAGCGGATCGAGAGCGTCGACGAGTTCGATCAATGAGGCGGAGGGGTCCGAGCGAGGGTCGGTCGTATATAGCCCGTCGAGATCGGTCAACAGCACCAGCACGTCGGCATTGATCGAGTGCGCAACGAGAGCAGCGATCCGATCGTTGTCACCGTAACGCAGCTCTTCACTGGCGATCGCGTCGTTCTCGTTGATAATCGGCACGCAGCCCAGTTCCAATAGGCGACCGAGCGTGTCGCGGGCGTGCAGGTATTGGGTGCGATCGACGAAGTCGTGGGGATCGAGCAGCACCTGGGCCCCGACCAGGCCGAACGACGCCAGATCGTCGTTGTACACACGCATGATTCGGCTCTGCCCGACAGCTGACACGGCTTGCAGCGTCAGGATGTCGGATGGTCGGGACTCGAAACCCAACGCCGCCACACCGGCAGCAACCGCCCCTGACGACACCACCAGAACCTCGTGCCCGACAGACCGAAGGGCTGCGATCTCGCCGGTCAGCTTGCCGATCGCAGCGTGGTCGATCGCGCCGGAGCGGTCGGTGATCGATGAGGTGCCAATTTTCGCGACCACCCTCATGATCGCCCCCTTGTCAGTGCCGCCCTCATCACAGATCGGGTTGGTACTCGAAACTGAAGTCGCGGATCCACACCACGTCACCGTCGACGGCACCGGCGCGAGCAAGCATCCTGTGAACACCCATGCGAGTCAGTTGGTAGTCGATGTAGTTGAGTGCTGTATCGGTGGTGACATCGTTGAGAGCAACCACGCGTTCGACGTCGCGGCCGACGAGGCGAAACCCGCCATCCTCGAGGCGTTCAACGACGGCACCCTCAACCTCTGGCCGGATGACGACCAGCCCCTCTGGTTCGGGGGCGTTTTGACGGGCCTCGTGAACGAGGGCGGCCATTTGGCCGACCAACTCGCGAACATTCTCACCGGTGACGGCGGAGATCACAGGATGCACCCAACCGAGTGCCACGAGTTCGGAGTGCTGCACAGCATCAGCCTTGGTGCCGACGATCAGGCGCGGCCGCTCGAGCAGGTCGGGCTGGTACTCACCCAATTCGTGCAAGAGAACCCGTTCCTGCTCGGCAGGGGGCGTGCCATCCATCGGCATCAGATCGACCATCAGACACAACACACGCGCACGTTCGACGTGTCGCAGAAACTGGTGCCCCAACCCGCGGCCCTCGCTGGCACCCTCGATCAGACCTGGGATGTCGGCGACGACGAAGTTCGAGTCGTCGTCAAGACTGACAACGCCGAGATTCGGCTCGAGCGTGGTGAAGGGATAGTTGGCGATCTTGGGCTTGGCAGCGGAGATCACACTGATCAGCGTGCTCTTACCCGCATTTGGAAATCCGACCAGAGCAACATCGGCCATCAGTTGAATCTCAAGTTTTAGCCAACGCTCTTCGCCGTGCTCTCCCTGCTCGGCAAACGTGGGCTCGCGTCGTTTGTTAGAGAGAAACTTGGCGTTGCCGCGGCCACCTCGCCCAGCGGCCGCAGCGAGGAACCTGTCACCGTGGCGGTACAGCTCGGCGAGCACCTCACCGCTGTACAGGTCGGTCACGACGGTGCCCTCGGGAACCTTGATTTCCAACGACTCACCGCGGCGCCCGTGCATATCCTTGCCCTTACCGTGCACACCGTCATCGGCGCGACGGTGCGGATGGTCACGAAAAGCCAGCAGCGACGACACATTGTGGTCGGCGACCATCCACACATCGCCTCCCTTGCCACCGTCGCCACCGTTCGGTCCGCCCATCACGACAGGACCCTCGCGACGGAAAGACACGCAGCCAGCGCCGCCATCACCACCGCGTACATTCAGTTGGCATTCGTCGACGAACTGAGACATTGGGACAAGCCTACCGACGCCATGTCGAGGCCATGAGGGGTGTTGCAGCCGACAGCGATCGCCGTAGTGTGGCGAGATGGCCAAGGCCGATCAGGCGATGCAGGAGAGAGCACAACGTTGGGCGTCGACGATGCACGGCCACAGCGCCGACGGCATCGCCCTGGCCCATGAAAACTCATGGGCTGGGCCGGGCAGCATCGGCACACTCGGGCGTCAGGCCCGCGAATACGACGAACACGAACAGCTCGCACCACTGGCGACCAAGGCGTCCGGCGCCGGCAACCGGGTCGCCGACGAACAACCCGACCTGTTTCGCACCTGCTTCGAGCGCGATCGCGATCGAATCCTGCATGCGACCGCCTTTCGACGCCTCGCCGGCAAGACCCAAGTCTTCGTGTTTCCCGACGACCACCAACGTACGCGGCTGACGCACGCCCTCGAGGTTGCCCAGGTTGCGCGCTCTGTCTCCCAGGCGATCGGACTCAACGTTGCTCTCACCGAGGCGATCGCGATTGGGCACGATTGTGGCCACGGTCCGGGCGGACACGCCAGCGAAGATGCCCTCACCCCATATATCGAAGAGGGCTTTGACCATGCCGTCTGGGGCGCCGACGTCACGCTGACGCCGCTCAATCTCTGTATCGAAACGTTAGATGGGGTGCGCAATCACTCGTGGAGCCGGCCGGCACCGGCCACCCCGGAGGGCGAGGTTGTTTCGTGGGCCGACCGGATCGCCTATGTCTGTCACGACTACGAGGATGCCGTCGCGACGGGCGTCGTGTCGCCCGACATGTTGCCGCCGATCGTGCAGAGCCGAATCGGCATCGATCGTTCAACCCAACTCGGCACGCTCGTGCGGGCGATGATCCAGGCCACGGCCGAAACCGGACGGATCGGAATGGTGACACCCGTTGCCGAAGCGCTGGCCGAGTTTCGGCGCTTCAACTACGACCACGTATACCTGCGCCCGGCCAGCAACGCCCAAGCCGACGCGGTGATCTCCCTCCTGCAAGCGCTCGTCGAGCACTATGGCGACCGACCGAACCTGTTGCCAGACGCTCACGGGCTCGACTCCGGTTCGGCCGACGCTCTGCGCGCCGCTGTCACCTATGTCGGTGGAATGACCGATCGCTTCGCCTGCCGCCAAGCCCTGTCCCTGCTGGGATGGGACCGCGAACGCCTGCCGATCGGTATCGACATCTAACGTCTGGCTCGGGGCACAACTCCCCCGGGTGTTCCCTTCGCTGCCAATCGCCGCCAACACTGGGCCGTGAACACGAGAATTCTGACCACACTCGCCATCGTCGCCGCCACATCAGTAGCAATCGCCTCGGCTAAACCGAATCAGGCTCAGGCCGCCACCATCACGGCGTCGTACGATTCTGGATACCTCGACGTGCTGATCAACGGTTTTGGCAGCCAAGGTTTGGGCACCTTTCGGCTGACGGACGGTGAAGTCTCGACACTGGCGCTGTGCATCGAGGCCGACCAGCCTCATTCGACCACCCTGAACGCCTACGCTCGGGTGCCGTCGTCGGTGTCATCGAACCATCTCGACGCTCTGATCTGGTTGATCGAACGTTCGCCGATCGACGACGACACGGCTATCGCCGCGGCGGCGCTGGCCTGGTACTACGCCGAAGCGCTGCGAGCCCCAGGGCTGCCGGTCTGGGCCGATGGCACAAACGGCTTCGCGCCGATCGGCCCCCTGGCGCCCGAATCGTGGGAGGCGCTCACCATGTTCAGCCTTGCCCATCCGATCGGGCTGCGCGCCGGCGGCAGCGAACTTGATCTCGCCGAACGCCGGGTCGCCGAACTGCATCGCCAGGTCGTGGCGGCCAGCGGCCCGTGGCAGCTCTCAGTTGATAGCGAGTCGCACCAATTCGTTCTGCTAGGTGGTGCCGGCCCGATTGTCGGGCGACCAGTCTCGATCACGGTCACGGCGCCAGGCGCAGCGCCGGAAACGTTCGAGACGGTGACTGGCGATCAGGGCAGCACCGATGTCGCCCTCGCCGACTATGCCGACGGAGCGACGGTGCGTGCCACCGTCTCAGCGCCTGGTCCGCATCGCGAGTGGGACGGCACCAGTGCCGTGCAGCGCATGATCACGGCGACGTCGATCGAGTTGGAAGCGGAGTTCGTTGTTCCGCCTCTCCCCCGTCATGTGCTGGTTCTCAAACATTCCTCTGACCCGACGATCGGTGTCGCCGACGGAACGTTCGCAGTGCTCGATGCCGCCGGGATCGAGATCGAGCGCTCCGAGTCGGACGACGAGGGCCATGCCACGTTCGATGCGATCGACCCGGTTTCTCATCCGGCGCCGTACACGATCAGCGAGGTCGAAGCCCCGCCGGCACTCGTCCGCTCGGTTCACGACGTCAGCATCGGGCAGGCCAGCACCGACCCACTGCATCCCACCACGGTCGAGTTCACCAACGATCCGATGACAGTTCCGGTCGCCGTGCGCAAGCAGCTCTCTGTACCAGCCGCGGGCCCGGCCGATCGAAGCGAATTTGTATTCGAGATCATCCGGCAGCAGGATGGCTGGACCGATTGGTTGATCACCGGGCCGGACGGAACCACCGAATCGATCGAGTTGGCGCTGGGCACATACGAGATCTGTGAACTCGAAAAGCCCTCATGGGCTGACGATCTTGTCGACGGCGGGTGCCAGGCGATCAGTATCGACCTCGACGATCTGTTGGCTGGCGTTGTGATTCTGATCCCGTATCTGAATATCGTGCCAAGGCCAGATATCGACACCACGGCCCGAGACTCGAGCGACGGCGATCAGATCATGAGCGCCGATGGTGGAGACGCGATCGACGACGTGTGGCTGACTGGCTTGACCCCGGGATCGACGTACACGCTGATCGGTGAACTGTTGAGCATCATGCCGAACGGCATCACGACAGTGGTCGAACGAGTGGTTGCCTCGTTCACCGCCGAGTTCGATTTGGCAGTCGTCCCGATTCTGTTCGAGGTGCCACCGCTCGAACCGACCACGCTGGTCATCGTTGAACAGCTCTTGTTGGGCGACAAGGTGGTCGCGCTCCACGACGACCTCGCCGACCCCGATCAGACGCTCACGATCGCGGTGCCGAAAGCTGACAGCTCAACGACAACAAGCACACCGACGACACTGCCCGCACGGGTAGAAGTGGTTCCCACGACGCTGGCAACGGGTACCACCCCACCGCCGCTCCCCACCATCCCGTCGCCGGTCGTCACACTGCCCCGCACCGGCAACGGCGCAGCCACCCGGCTGCTCCAAATCGGCGACATCGGGTTCATCGCCGGCGTCGCCCTGATCGCCATCACAGGACTGCTCCCTCGCCACCGCAAGCGCCGACCGACAGCAGCGACGACGTAATCATGCGAACCGAAAACGTAAACGGCGGGGAGCCGAAGCACCCTGCCGTTTACGTCGAATCTGTTGTGATGAGTGTCAGTCCAGCGGATTGACGTCGATCACCTTGCGACCCTTGCGGGTGCCGAACTGGACCGAACCGTCAACGAGTGCGAACAGCGTGTCGTCGCCGCCCCTGCCGACGTTCTTGCCAGGATGAAACTTGGTACCACGCTGGCGGATCAGGATCGTGCCAGCCGTGATCTCGGTGCCGCCAAACGACTTGACGCCGAGCCGCTGCGCATTGGAATCGCGACCGTTGCGGGTTGAACCGCCACCTTTGGTCTTCGACATGTCAGCTCCCTCTCAACTTTTCTTGATCGAGGTGATCTCGACCATCGTATAGCTCTGACGATGGCCGTATCGGCGGCGGTTGTTGGTGCGCTTTTTGTAGGTGAACCCGTTGATCTTAGGGCCCTTGGTAATTCCGATGATCTTGCCGGTCACCGATACGCCCGAGAGGGCGTCGGTGCCTGCGATCACGTTGTCGCCGTCGACGAGTAGCACGGGGATCAGCGAAACCTCGCTGCCCTCGTCACCGTCGAGCAGCTCGAGCGCGACCCGCTGACCTTCGGATACCTTTTCCTGCTTGCCACCAGAGGCGATTACTGCGTACATAGCTCATGGGATACTAGCGAGCCGGAACAACGCTCCCAACCGAATGCGCGGATGATCCGAACTGATTCACGCATTGTCTACGACCGCCCCAGGTGTGCTGCCGGTGATCATCGCCGCTTTGCGGTCGAGTCGAAACACCTAGCAGTCGGTCCCGAAGTCGACCGAGCGCTGCCGATCATCAGCAAGCTCGACGACGAGATTTTTGACGAACCGGCCGCGCGTGGTGATCCGCATGCGCGACGCCATTCCCGACAACACGGGAGTCACGAGGATTCGGTAGTCAGGGTGCCGAATCCGGCTGTACGGAGCGAGGTTCTTGTTGGTCGTATTGGTGTCGACCGACACCTCGGCGACCTTGCCTCAACCGGTGGGCTTGATGAAGTCGATCGTCATCGTGCCGCCCCGTTTGGCGAGCAACTCTCTTGCTTCGTCAGTGATCTCGATCTTCACCGGCCAGTCCTTCCGTTTTGGTTTTTGTGCCGACCTTCGGTGAGCGCCCTGTCGGCGCCATCAAAAATCCAGCCCGATCAATCGAGCAGCGTGTGGTCGACAAGTACACCGCGGCCTTCGCAATCGGGGCAGATCTCCGAGAACTCGGTCAACAATCCCTCCCCGATTCGCTTGCGGGTCATCTCGACCAGACCGAGTTCGGTGATGTCGAACACCTGGGTACGGGTCTTGTCACGGGCCAGCGCGTCACGGAAGGCGGCCACGACCTTGGCACGATTGTCCTTGATCTCCATGTCGATGAAGTCGATCACGATGATGCCGCCGATGTCACGCAGGCGCAGCTGCTTGGCAACCTCCTCAGCCGCTTCCATGTTGTTGTGGAACACGGTTGATTCGAGGTTCGACTTGCCGACGTTCTTGCCAGTGTTGACGTCGATCACGGTCAGCGCCTCGGTGTGCTCGATGATCAGCGAGCCGCCCGACGGCAGCCACACCTTGCGATCGAGCGCCTTGTGAACCTGCTCGTGCACATGGAACCGCTCGAACACCGTTAGGCCCTCGGCCACCGCGTCGTAGTGCTCGATGCGATCGACCAGTTCGGGATTGAACGCCTGCACATAGTCGCGCACCTCTTCGTAGAGGCGCTGGTCGTCGATGACAACGCCGCGATAGTCAGAGTTGAACTCCTCACGGATCACCCGTACCGCCAGTTCGGGCTCGCGATACAACAGAGCAGGCCTGTTGGCCTTGGCTGCATTGCGTTCGATTTCGTCCCACTGCCTGAGCAGGATGTTCATGTCGGCCTCGAGGTCAGCCTCGGTGGCGTGTTCGGCGGCGGTGCGCACGATCAGGCCGTGCTGATCGGGCTTGACCCGGTCGAGGATGTTGCGTAGCCGCTTGCGCGTGTCGTCGGGAAGCCGCTTGGAAATGCCGTACGTCTTGGAGTTCGGAATCAGCACCACGAATCTGCCAGGCAGCGAAACTTCCTGGGTCAGGCGGGCGCCCTTGGCCCCGATCGGGTTTTTCGTGACCTGGCACATGATCATCTGGCGTGCCTTGAGAATGTCTTCGATACGGGCGTTCTTGCCCTTTTGCTCGATGTCCTCGGCGTCGTATTGCACGTCGCCGCGGTACAGCACGGCGTTTTTTGGCGTGGCGATATCGACGAACGCCGCCTCCATGCCAGGCAGCACATTCTGAACCCGACCTAGATAGATGTTGCCGTGGATTTGACTCACGTCATCGGCCGGCCGCGACACGTAGTGTTCGATCAGATTGCGTCCTTCGAGCACACCCACCTGTGCCATCCCTGCACGGACCTGGACACACATGAAGTAGCGGCCGATCGGTTTGCCATTACGTTCGCGACCCTTGCGCTGCTCGATCAGGTCCAGCTCGGCTGCGGTCGGCTTGGACTTGCCTCGGCCCCCCCGACGCTTCTTGCGTTGGTCCTCGCCGTCGCCGCGACCATCACCGTCGGCGGCCCCATCGCGTTTCGACTGTCCATCCCGAGCGGTCCGGTCGCCCTTCGCCTTCGCCTTTGCCTGTCCGCCGGTGTTGCCGGGAGGTTTGGCGCCACCGCCACCACCACGCTTACGACGCCGGTTTCCCGATCGCGACCCAGCTTGGTCCGAACCGTCGGACGACTCGTCGCCCCCGGTTCGCGCCCGCCCTGGCGGGGGCACCATCGGAACGAGGGGTGCCCTGGTATCGCCGATCTGGGGTTTACGAACCAACGCTTTCTCGGCAGCATCGACATCTTGCACGCGGCCCTCACGCATCGGCTCGGGCAACTCGTCGGGCTGTGTGCCACCGAGGTAGTCGTCAGCGTCGTCCGCATCATCAACTTCATCAGTGTCGTCAGCGTCGCCACCACCTTCAGTGTCTGAGCCCGGCTCGTCGCTGGACTTCTTGCGCCCCTGCCCCCCGCGTGAGCCGCGCCGCCGCTTGCGCTGGGCGTTGCCCACACGGTCTGAATCGCCGTCGTCGCCGTCGTCGCCATCGTCGCCATCGTCACCGTCGTCACCGTCGGATTCAGCTACCCCGGTTTCGGTGCTGTTCGATGCCGGTCGAGCTGCTGAGGCCTGCATCGGCGTTTCATCGCTCGCTAAGTTGTCAGTGCCCGACGCGGCGTTGAAATCGTCGTCGGTTTGGGTGGTCATTTCGTCCATCGTGGGAGTCCCTTCTCATGCGAGCACCGCCAGGGTGCGCGCGTCCACGTCGGCGGGCAGGGGAAGTACCTCACGCCTCATGCCGTCGTGGTCAAGCCATTGGTGAGTACGTAGCGCCCGAACATCGCGTGCATCAATGTTCGGGTAGGCCAGCTCGGCGAGCTCTCCGGGGCGGAGCGCACGACCGATCGTGACCAGGTTGGCGATCAGTCGATCGCCGGTGGGGTCGGGCCGCAGGTCGAGGATCATCGGGCGCACGTCGTCGGCGCTTCGTTTCCCCTTGCGTTCCCGTTCTAGAACGAGTTCGGCCGACTCTACGAGTCGACAGGCGTCGAAGTGGTCCTCTGCGGACAGCAGAGGGCTCCAGAGCTGCCACGTACACGACGTGACCGCCTGCTGGAGGGAATCGATTCCCGGTTCCCGCTCACCGGCGACGAGCACGTCGAACCCGGTCGGGAGCGCGTCGCTGAGACGCGCCGGGAGGGTTTCGAGATCGACATCGGCGGCAGCAACATCATGTTGCAGCTCGATATCGACGTATTCGGCAATCGACTCGGCCCCCGTCGGGAGTGCCAGGCCGAAGCTGATCTTGGGTCGCGGCGTGAACCCCTCGGTGAACGCCACCGGCAGGCCGGCACGTCGAAGCGCACGTTCCCACATGCGGGCGGCATCGCGGTGGCTCGTAAAACGCACCTTGCCGATCTTGGTTGCCCGAACGCGGAGCTTCATGATGCGACTTCGGCAGGTTGGCGTCGGGTGGGCATCAGCGTGACGGGAACCTCTCCGCCACGCGACAAGTCTTGGCCGGTGCCCTGGCTGCCGCCTGCCGGGGCGATCGGAGAAGCCACAACATGCTCGATGCCGTAACCGGTGCACACTCCGCAGTCGTAACACGGGGTCCATCTGCAGTCTTCGACACCCGATTCGGCGAGCGCATCAAGCCAATCGCCCCACAGGAAGTCTTTGTGCAGTCCCGCTGTGAGGTGTGACCACGGCAAGATCTCATTCTCTTCGCGATGGCGAAACACGTACCAGTCCATCGACAGACCTTCGGTCTCCATTGCCGAAGCCCATAGATCGAGGTTGAAATGCTCGCCCCACTCCTGAAACAGACCACCTTCGCGCCAAACACGTTCGATTACTCGGCCGATCCGGCGGTCGCCGCGGCTGGTGATGCCCTCGGCGGTGGTTGCCGCCGGATCGTGCCATTTGACGTTGACCCCGCCCATTCGCCGGGTTGCCTGGCGCACCAGATTGATCTTGCGTTGCAGCTCTTCGTCGGTGTTCTGGCCGAACCATTGGAACGGGGTATGCGGCTTGGGCACGAACCCGCCCAGACTGACCGTGACGGAAGCGCGATTGGTGTGCCGCTTGCCAATCGCCACACAATTCTTCGCCAGCTCGGCAATCCCGAGCGTGTCCTCGTCGGTTTCGGTTGGCAGACCAGTGAGAAAGTACAGCTTCATCCGGGTCCAGCCCTGGCTGAACGCCGATTCGACCGCCCCATACAGGTCCTCTTCGGTGATCAGCTTGTTGATCACCTTGCGCAGACGCCACGAGCCACCCTCGGGAGCGAACGTGAGCCCGCTGCGACGGCCATTGTTGACCTCGCCGGCCAGGCCGACGGTGAATGCATCGACCCGCAACGAGGGCAGGTTGATCGTCATCGTGTTGCAAGAACCAGGGATCTCTTTGGCGTCTTCGAGAATGCCGCGTACGACCGGCTCGATGTCAGAGAAGTCGGCGGTCGACAGCGAGGTGAGACTGACCTCGTCGTAGCCGGTAGAGCGCAGACCCTCTCGAATCATGGTGCGCACCTGCTCGGCAGGGCGTTCGCGCACCGGTCTGGTGATCATGCCGGC
Source organism: uncultured Ilumatobacter sp. (assembly GCA_937919625.1). GTDB lineage: Bacteria > Actinomycetota > Acidimicrobiia > Acidimicrobiales > Ilumatobacteraceae > Ilumatobacter. Next base: position 21,546 of record CALFRK010000039.1, on the reverse strand, counting down.
CTGGCAGAAGCGACAACCGCGGGTGCAACCCCTGAATACCTCGACGCTGAGTCGATCATGCACAACTTCGGTCAGAGGGACCAGCGGGCTCTTTGGATATGGCCACTCTGCGAGGTCGACAATCGTTCGCTTGTCGACCGTTGCCGGAACGTCGGGGTAGCGGGGCTCGACCGCCGCGATGCGATCGCCATCGTATGTGACCTCATACATCGCAGGCACATAGACGCCGGGCACCTTGGACAGTTGCCTGAGGAACGACTGACGATCAGTGCGACCGGCCACCTTCCAGTCCCAGAAAAGCTTTGTGATCTCGGAAACGACCTCTTCGCCCTCTCCGAGCACGGCGGCATCGATGAAATCGGCGAGCGGCTCGGGATTGAAGGCGGCGTGTCCGCCAACCAGCACGAACAGGTCGTCGGCGGCGCGATCGGCAGCACGCACAGGGGCGCCGGCCAGATCGATCATGTTGAGAACATTCGTGAAAACGAGCTCACTCGACAGGTTGAACGCAAGGAGGTCGAACTCGGCGGCGGCCCGGTGCGTATCGACACTGAAGAGTGGCACCTTGGCGGCCCGCATCTCGCGATCGAGGTCGGACCACGGGGCATACGTGCGCTCGGCGAGCGCATCGTCCCTTTCGTTCAGAATTTCGTAGAGGATCTGGAGCCCCTGGTTGGGCAGGCCGACCTCGTAGGTATCGGGATATGCGAGCAGCCACGCCACCGCGTCCCCGCCGTCGATCTTGTCGTGCCGGGGGGTGATGGCACCGTCCTCACAGCCGATATAACGAGCTGGTTTCTGCACCCGGGCCAGGAGCGGTTCGATCCGCGCCCAGAGTGTTGACATGTTCGAAGCAGTCTACCTGGAGTGACCCGTGTCACGGACGATGGCAGCGATGTGTCAGACGAATCGAACGCTTCGTTTCCGAGCGGGGATCGGTTTGTCCGAGCGCAAGCCGCGGTGAGCCACCGATTTGGTTTCTGAGCGGGGATCGGTTTGTCCGAGCGCAAGCCGCGGTGAGCCACCGATTTGGTTTCTGAGCGGGGATCGGTTTGTCCGAGCGCAAGCCGCGGTGAGCCCGAGTTGCCTTCCGGCAACGAGCGGCGAGACGCAACGCAGCGATCGGGCAAACCGGCCCCGCTCAGCGCATGCGTCGCATGTGGACGGACTGCACGAGGCCGAACATGGCGAAGTAGGTCAGCAGGCTGGAACCACCGTACGAGATGAACGGCAGCGGCAGTCCGGTCACCGGCATGATCCCAAGCGTCATGCCGACGTTCTGAAACACCTGCCACAGCAGCATCGTGAACACGCCGGCGCACAAATACGTGCCCAGCAGGTCGCGCGACAGCGTGGCGATCCGCCAGATTCGCATCAGGGCCACGACGAACAGGCCGAGCAGCAGCGAACATCCGACCAGGCCGAACTGCTCGCCGACCGCAGCAAACGGAAAGTCGGCCCACATCACCGGAACATAACGGCCGTTGGTCAGAGGTCCGTCGAGCCAACCAACACCCCAAACGCCACCGGTGCCAACCGCACGAATTGCGTTGCGGACCTGGTAGACCGAGTCCTCGTTGGCCTCTTGGCCAACGAACACACGCAGCCGTTCCTTCTGGTAATTATTGACGAAGCCACTGACGAAGGTGGCGGCGACCGTGCTGACCGCCAGCATCGTGATAGCGCCGATGTACCTCGGTTTGGCTCCGGCCACAAGCAGTACACCCATCGCAATCGTGACGATCACCGAGGCCGATCCCAGGTCGGGCTGAGCGATGATCAGCGCCGCCGGCGCGCCGACCAGAATCAGGCCGACCAGGAAGCGTGGGTAGCTGACCTCGTCGCTGCGCCCTTCGGCGAGGAACACGGAGAGTGCGATCAAGGTCGTGAACTTCGCCATCTCAGCGGGTTGAAAGTTGATCGGCCCGAGGTCGAAGGTGATCCGGTCGAGGTTCTGGGCGACACCCATCAGCAACAACAACACGAGCAACATGATCGTCGTGCCGTACAAGAATGCTGCCCGTTCCTTGAACCACTCGTAATCGATCGACATGATGGTCACCATGACGACACCGCCGGCGATCGCAAACACGACCTGGCGGGTAACGAATGAGTACGGGTCGCCAGGGATCGTGGTCCACGAGGCGGAGTACACGACGAAACATCCGATGACCGTCAGCAGACCTTGTGTCACCAGCAACACCCAGTCGACGTTGCGGCTGGGATCTCCCGGGCTTGATCCGATGTTGCCGAGCCCGCTGTCGGGGCGGCGGCTGAGAAATGTCATCGCCATTTCAGCGGCTCACTCGACCTCTCGTACCTGGGTCTGCACCCCGTCGCCGAACTTCGACTGGTAACAGTACTGCCGGGTGGCGAGATCGAGTTCGAGCGATGGCGCCGACACCGTTGCCGCTAGGTCCAGCGGCTCGGACAGCTCGACCGGGTCCATGGGGGCTATGCCAGACAACGCCAGGAACGTGCACTTCACGACGGGCGCTGCCGCCTGCGACCCGTAGCCGGCCTTCTCGAGATAGGCCGTGACGACGTATGGCCGCGTGTCATCGGTGCTGAACCCCGTGAACACCGACGAGTCGTTCCAGGGATAGTTGTAGGCCCCCTGAGCCGTGCCGGTCTTGCCGGCGAGCGGGATCGCCTCCTCGCCGCGCGGATAGTTTAGAAACAGGTGCTCACCGGTTGTCTTGTGGGGATAGTCGGACACCACACCTGGTCCGTAGATCACGCGTTGCAGACCGTGCAGGATTGGGTCGCGGATGTCGTCAGGCATCGAGATCTGGTGTATCAACGTCGGCTCGCTGAGATCCTCGTAGATGGTGCCCTGCTCGAGGTCGGCAAAACCGGGCTTGCCATCGGGCACCCCCGGATTCCAGATCGCCCGCACGATCGTGGGCTGCAGCAAGAAGCCACGATTGGCGATTGTTGCATACCCGTTGGCGAGATGAAGCGGCGTCGCCGACAGCAGCCCTTGCCCAATCGCCAGCTGCACATTGTCACCAACGAAATAGCCCTTGCCCTCGTCGGCGCTGATCACTCCACGTTCGGCGTAGATCCGTTTGAGCTCGCGGTCGGGCACCGTGCCGTCAAACTCGAACGGCAATTCGATGCCAGAGTCGGCACCAAATCCGAACAGTTTTACCTGCTCCTGCAGTATGGGAAGGCCACCGTTGCGTTCGAGGATGTCTTCGCCGATTCGGTAGAAGAAGGCGTCCGACGATACAGCCAGTGCTTCCTCGAGGATGACGTCGCCGTATACACACGGGAGACCGGTGCCACCACAGGTGGCGTTCTTGTAGACGCAGCGCACGAGGCCCGATCGGCATTTTGTCTGGTCGACGGAGTACAGCTGGTACGAGCCGACGTCGGTGAAGATCTCGCTCGAGGTGATCAAGCCGGTGTTGAGAGCAGCGAACGCCGTGAACGGTTTGAACGTCGATCCCATGTTGTAGCGCCCCTGGATCGCGCGATTGACCAGGATCGACTTATCCGGGTCTTCGGTGACCGGGAAGATCTGTTTGAACTTGTTGCTCGACAGACCGGCCTCGAACCAACGGTTGTCAAAGGTGGGATAGCTCGCCATCGCGATCACTTCACCGGTGAGGTAGTTGAGCACGACGGTCGAACCGGCCGGCGCCTTGAAAAATACCGACTCGCCCTTTGTGAGGTCCATCCGCTCACGCGTGCCATCGGGTTTCTTGACGATCGGATTTGGTCCGGTCTGCGTGCGACGAAGTTCGAGCGTGGTCTCAACAGCCTGCTCGGTGTACTGCTGCACTTCGAGATCAATCGTCAACTGCACGTCCCGGCCGTTGATCGGAAGCACTTCGCTGATGACGCGCACGGGCCGGTTAGCGGCGTCGACCTCGATCACCTTTTCGCCCCAAACGCCGTGCAGCTCGGCTTCCATGCTGCGCTCGACACCGAACTGGCCGACCCTCTCGTTGCGGAGATAGCCGGCTTCCAGCCTGGTGTCGAGTTGCTCGGCGGTGATTGCTCCCATGTAGCCGATCACGTGGGAGGCATGCGGCGCGTAGGGATAGATTCGTCTCCACTCAACGACGATCTCGACGCCTGGGAAATCCTCTACACGCTCCAGAATTGCGATCGCCGTCGGTTCGTCGATGTCCTGTTTGATCGGGAACGGCAGGAATGGACTATCGATCTGACGGTCGAAGCGCTCGTGCATTGCCTCGACAGGCACCTGCACCCAGCCCGACAAGCGGGTGAAGATCTCGTCGCGCTGCGACTTACGACGCAGCATTTGCCAGTCGACGGCGACCGTCAGGATTCGCTCGTTGTCGGCCAAGATGCGACCTTTGACGTCGAAGATTCGCCCCCTTTCGGGGGCCAGTCGGACCGATCGCGTTCTGGAGATCGTGACACTCTGTTGCAGTTCGTCTGCCTTGACGGTCTGGAGAAACCACAGTCGCGCTCCGAGCAGTGAGAACAGGACCACCCCGAGGATGGCGAGTACACCAAGGCGGGAAGCGCGTCGGTCAACAGCCATGACACGATTCTCGCGTGTCTAACCGAAGAAGGTGCTTCAGTAAACGGCGGCTACCGGCCATCTGCCGGCATCTTCCACTCGGGTCGTTCGATCTTCAGCGACCATCGGCTGATCGGCACGAGCAGCAGACTCGCCGCAGCGGCAGTCACGGCGACAACGGGAACAATTTTCGCCAGCTCCGGCACAAATGCATCTTGCTCGCCGATGAAGCGGCGAACCACGGGCACCCCGCCTTCCCCGACCGCCGCCCCGACCCCCACAAAAATCGCCGCCAGCCACCACGTGGTCTCGATTCGGATCAGGTCGACCCACCCGGCGACATAGCCGGCGAGCCCCATTGTGATCGACGCCGACCCCAACGGTGACCCGACTGCCAGGTCAAACATGATACCAAGCGAGAATCCGGTGATAGCTCCACGTTCCGGACCACCCGCCGCTCCGGCGGAGGCAGCGAACGCCAACACGATCTGGATGATGACGCCGAACGGTTGCAGCTCGACGAACAGAGTTTTCTGAAGCGCCAACAACATCATCCCGATCGGGATGATGCGTGTTAGCGAACTAGTCAGCAGCGCACCAAACATCGTGATCTACCTGACCGCCGCCGCTTGGATCGGCGGAACGTACAAGATCACCGACAGGAAGATCAGGCGATCTAGGTCTGCATTCAGCTCGACCTCGAGTTCGAGACCGCCCGCACCTGCGCGCTGGATCACGTTGGCGACCCTCCCGACCGGTATATCCGGCGGCGCCAGGCTGAGGCTGCCACCGGCCGTCAGCACAGCGTCACCAACTGCGGCAAGGCCGAACTGAGGCGAGTCGGCAATGAATCGCACTCGAGGGTATTGGTCGGCACCGAAGCCGTCCAGCTCACCCGTCTCTCGGGTGACCTCGACCATCTCGACCACCGTGGTCGTGGTGGTAGAAGTCGATGAAGTGGTAGTGGTGCCGCCGGCCGGCGCCAACAGCGACGGATCGAGGGGGTTACCGGCAGCATCGAAGATCGGCTGCGGAACCGACGTCGTGGAAGTCGAAGTCGTTGAGGTCGATGTCGTGGTGACGACATCGTCGACGGCGAGTCCACTGGGCACTGTGTCGGGCACGCTGGTCGGCGGCGTCGACAATACCTCGGCGACCACCTTGACCGGCACGTGGTACTGCGGATCGGTGACGAGCATCACGATCGCTGTCTCGGGGAACACGTTCGTGATCTTGCCAACCAGTCCGGCGCTGTTGATCACTGGCATCCCGACCCGGATCCCGTCGACCAAGCCGCGGTCGATCTCGACTCGCTGGTCGAAGTTGCTCGGGGATGACCCGATAATGCTGGCGGTCACTCGATCGAACGCCGCCAGCGACTCGAGACCGACGAGCGCCCGAAGGTCTCGGTTCTCGATCAAGGCGTTCTGGGCCGCGATCTGATCGCTGCGTTGGGCGTCGAGTTGCTCTTGCAACAACCGGTTCGCGGCTTCGAGATCGTCGACCTCCGTCATGCCGCTCCATACCCGAGCAACCGGGCGCGTGATCACGTCTCCGGCGACTTCGAAAGGTCGAAGGGCATACTCGAAACCCGATCGGGCCGCGTTGAAGACGGCGTTGCCTCGTAGGTCGAGCGTGATGAGCAGCACGGACGACAACAGCAAGATGATCATCGTGCGGCGCCGGCCGGCGGAATAGATCGCCATACAGCCGGGCGGGTTAGTCGTCGCCGCCGAGCGACATCAGGCCCCGCATGGCGTCGATGTTCTCGAGGGCCCGCCCGGACCCGATCACTACGCTGTACAACGGCTCGTCGGCAACCCATACCGGCATGCCGGTCTCGTGCGAGAGGCGCTGGGCGAGCCCACCCAACAGTGCGCCGCCGCCGGTCAGCGTGATGCCATCTTCCATGATGTCGGCTGCGAGTTCCGGTGGAGTCTTGTCGAGCGTGGTCTTGACGGCATCGATGATCGAACTGACTGGTTCGGCGAGCGCTTCGCGCACATGCTCGGTCGTGAGCTGAATCGTTCGCGGCAAACCCGAAACGAGGTCGCGACCCCGGATGTCTGCAGTGAGTTCGTCGAGCAGCGGCCAGGCCGAACCCATCTGGATCTTGATCTCCTCGGCGGTGCGATCGCCGATCGCCAACGAGTACTCCTTTTTGATGTACTGAAGAACGGCATCGTCGAGTTCGTCTCCGGCGACACGAACCGACTGCGCCGTCACGATGCCGCCCAAGGAAATGACGGCCACCTCTGTGGTGCCACCGCCGATGTCGACGATCATGTTGCCGCTCGGCTCGTGGACCGGAAGGTTGGCGCCGATCGCGGCAGCCATCGGCTCTTCGATGATGTGCACCGGTTTGCGGGCGCCCGCATACTCGGCGGCGTCTTGCACGGCGCGCTGCTCGACCCCAGTGATGCCTGATGGAACGCAGATGATCATGCGCGGCTTGGACCACTTGCTGGCGTGAACCTTCTGGATGAAGTATCGAAGCATCTTTTCGCACACCTCGAAGTCGGCGATCACGCCGTCTTTCAAGGGGCGGATCGCCTTGATGTGGTTGGGGGTACGCCCCATCATCCGCTTGGCCTCGACGCCGACAGCGACCGGCCGCCCATCATTGATATTGATCGCGACGACCGACGGCTCATCGAGCACGATGCCGAGACCGCGGGCGTAGATGAGTGTGTTTGCAGTTCCGAGGTCGATCGCGAGGTCACGGCCCAAACTCAAAGGATTGCTACGTGCCATCTCGACCTCCTTTCAACAATCGTTCGGACGATCCTGGCGACCTTGTGTCTACCCAGGATCGCACACTTGGACGATGTTACAGATTCGGGAAGAAAATGCCGATCTCGCGCTGGGCACTGGCCAGTGAATCGCTGCCGTGAACAAGGTTCTCGGTAAACAAGATGCCGAGGTCGCCACGGATCGTTCCCGGCGCAGCCGAGCGCGGGTTGGTGGCACCCATCATCGCCCGAACAACTTCCCAGGTGTCCTCTGGCCCCTCGATGACCATCGCTACGACGGGCCCGCGGCCCATAAACTCGACGAGACCGGCGTAGAAGCCCTTACCGACGTGCTCTTCGTAGTGACGAGCCAGTGTGTCGCCGTCGAGTTGGCGAAGCTCGATCGCCACGATCTCGAGGTTCTTCGCCTCGAAACGCGAGATGACCTCACCGACGAGCTTGCGCTCGACGGTGTCAGGCTTGAGAAGGACAAGTGTGCGATCAGACATGGCCTCCGACGCTATCGGCGATTGCGGGCGCCGCCGCGAGTTGTCGTAGAGCCGCGGGTGAACGTTAAGGGGCGTATCTGCGCAGGGCCGAGCGGGCGGCGCCGGCGACATAGATACTGCCGGCGGCGAGGATCGCATCTTCGGCATCGGCCGACCGGAGCGCAGCCCGACATGCTGCATCGACAGAATCGTGAACATAGACCTCGTCGCAGCCCAAACGGCGAGCGGCGCCCGCTACGTCGGTGCCGGGTACACCTCGCGGCGATGGGGCGGTGCATGCGTGCACCACGTCGAACTCGTCTGCCCGTAGGGCGGCTACCATCTCGTCGGGGTCGCGCAATGTGCCTACGATCAAAATTCGTCGACCATCCGGATCGAAGTCGCCGAAGAACACCGAAGCACATACGTCGGCGCCAGGCGGATTATGGGCACCGTCGATGATCGTGAGCGGTTGCACTCCGAGAACCTCGAATCGGCCTGGCATCGTGACATTGGCAAAGCCCTCGCGCACGACGTCTTCTGCCAGCGGTGCGGCGAAGAACGTCTCGACGGCGGCGAGTGCAACCGAGGCATTCTCGCCCTGGTGGGCCCCGTGCAAAGGCAGAAAGATGTCGGAGTAGATCGTTGTGGGCGTGCGCAGGTCAAGCGACCTGCCACCGATCGCCAATGAGTTGTCGAGGGTCTCGAAGTCGTCGCCGCTCACCAGCGTGGCCGCTCCGCCCTCTTCACGGAAGATCTGTACGAGATCGGGATCGATTTGCCCCACTATGACGGCGCTGTCCGGTTTGATGATGCCCGCCTTCTCGCGGGCGATATCGGTCAGCTCCGGGCCGGCGAACTCTGTGTGATCGAGGGCGATATTGGTGACGACTGCCACCTGGGCATCGACGATGTTGGTGGCATCCCAACGCCCGAGCATCCCGACCTCGACCACGGTGATGTCGACAGCCACATCGGCAAACCACCGAAAGGCGGCGGCCGTAACCGCCTCGAAGTAGGTCGGACGCACCCCGGTAAGGATCTCGACGGCGGCGATCGCCGCGATCTGTTCGGCGAATTCTTCGTCACTGATCGGATCGCCGTTGCGCTTGAGGCGCTCGTTGATGCGTTCGAGGTGTGGGCTGGTGTAGGTGCCGACCGTCAAACCCTGTGCCATCAGCAAGCGGCTGATCATCTGCACCGTTGAACCCTTGCCGTTCGTGCCGGTGACGTGGATGACGGGCTGGGCGTGTTGCGGGTCGCCCATCGCCGAGCACAGGGTTGCGATCGAATCGGTCGACGGGTCGTCGATCCGACCAGTCTTGTCGTACGAGGCGTGCTCGTCGAGGTAGGCCAGAGCGGCTGCGAAATCCATTTCAATCGGCTTCTGTCGAGGCCGCGTTTGTCAGCTTGCGGCTCGACGCGGACGAGCAGGCGAGGCCTTGCGTGGGACGAGTGTCGGGACGGTCTTCTGATGCACCGTCGCCCCGTCGATCACGACCCTGCTGACATCGGTGCGTCCAGGCAGTTCATACATCGTGTCGAGCAGAACCTCTTCGAGGATCGCCCTCAATCCGCGGGCGCCTGTGCCGCGCAGGATCGCCAGGTCGGCGATCGCTACGAGACCATCCTCGGTGAACTCGAGCTCGACGTCTTCGAAGTCGAATACCTTCTGGTACTGCTTGACGAACGAGTTCTTCGGCTCGGTGAGGATCTGCACGAGCGCTTTCTGATCGAGCGAGCGGACAACTCCTACCATCGGTAGGCGGCCGATGAACTCGGGGATCATGCCAAACTTGATGAGGTCCTCGGGCAGCACCTGGGAAAACAACTCGCTCGTATCGCGGTTGGCCTTTGACTTGACGGTGCCGTGAAACCCGACACCCTGCTGACCAACCCGTCTTTCGATGATCGTGTCAAGTCCTGCGAATGCGCCACCCAGAATGAACAACACGTTGGTCGTGTCGATCGCGATGAACTCTTGATGCGGGTGTTTGCGGCCGCCTTGCGGTGGCACCGAGGCCTGGGTGCCCTCGAGAATCTTCAAGAGCGCCTGCTGGACGCCTTCACCGGAGACGTCGCGGGTGATCGACGGGTTTTCGCTCTTGCGGGCGATCTTGTCGATCTCGTCGATGTAGATGATGCCGGTCTCTGCCCGCTTGGTATCAAAGTCGGCAGCCTGGATCAGCTTCAGCAAGATGTTCTCGACGTCTTCGCCGACATACCCCGCCTCGGTCAGCGCGGTTGCATCTGCAACAGCGAACGGCACATTCAGCATCCGCGCCAAGGTTTGCGCCAGGTGGGTCTTGCCGCACCCTGTCGGGCCGAGCATCAAGATGTTCGACTTCTGCAACTCGACGTCGTCACGTCGACCGATGCCGGACTGCTGCTGATATTGGATTCGCTTGTAGTGGTTGTATACCGACACAGAGAGTATTTTCTTGGCGTCGTCTTGGCCGACCACGTAGTCGTCGAGAAACTCGCGAATCTCACGTGGATTGGGAACCTGGTCGAATGTCAACTCACCAGTTTCGGTGAGTTCCTCCTCGATGATCTCGTTGCACAGATCGATGCACTCGTCGCAGATGTAAACACCCGGACCGGCAATCAACTTCTTGACCTGCTTCTGGGACTTGCCGCAGAACGAACACTTCAGCAGTTCGCCGGTGTCTCCGAACTTCGCCATCTGTGCCGCCCCCTTTCCGAGTGCCTGAGCGTCGCCTCAATCTTGACCGACACTGTCGGCGCCCGAGGTTAGTGACCCTGACCGCTCTGTCAGCGGATTGCCGACGACTGGTCGACCGCGTCACGAGATGAGAGCACCGTATCGATGATGCCATATTCGAGCGCTTCGGTCACTTCGAGCACAAAATCACGGTCGGTGTCAGCGTGGATTCGCTCGAGTGTCTGGCCAGTGTGCTGGGCGAGAATCTGCTCGAGCAGCTCGCGCATCCGGAGTATCTCCTTGGCGGCCAGCTCGAGATCGGTCACCTGGCCGTAACCGACCTGACCGTAGGGCTGGTGCAGCAGCACCCGGCTGTGCGGCAGGGCGAGCCGCTTGCCCTTGGTGCCGGCCGCCAGCAACACTGCGGCCGCCGACGCAGCCTGACCGAGGCAGATCGTGGCGATGTCGTTGCGGACGAACTGCATCGTGTCGTAGATCGCGAACAGCGCCGTGATGTCGCCACCTGGGCTGTTGATATAGATGTTGATGTCCTTCTCGGGGTTCTCGGACTCCAAGTGGATCAACTGGGCGCACAACAACGAGGCGATCTGGTCGTCGATCGGCGTTTGCAGAAAGATGATGTTGTCTTTCAGCAGGCGGCTGTACAGGTCGTACGAACGCTCGCCGCGGCTGGTCGTCTCGACAACGCTGGGAACCAGGTAGTTGGTGGCATCGAGGTTCATTTGGAGTCCTCCCCCGCTTCGTCGTGATCGTGATCGTCGTCGTCGTGATCGTGATCGTGATCGTGATCGTGATCGTGATCGTGATCGTGATCGTCGTCGTGATCGTGATCGTGATCGTGGTCGTCGTCGTCGTCGTGAGTATGACCGATGACGAGTTCGGCGTCGATGACCTGACCCGTGTGGTCGACCATTTCAACATGGTGCAACAGCCAGTCCATCGCCTTGGACTTGCGGATCTGCGCCATCAGTTCGGGCACGGCGTCGTTGCGCTCGTACATTTTGCGAACTTCCTTGGCTTTCTGGCCGTACTGCATCGCCATCCGGGCGTATTCCATCTCGATCTCGTCGTCGCCGACCTCGATCGCCTCGGCGGCGGCGACCGCACGCAGCGCCAAATCGGCCTTTACCGACTGCTCGGCTTGCGGACGGGTCGCCTCGATAAACTGCTCGGCGGTTTGACCGGTCGCCGACATCCATGCCTGAAAGTCGATGCCCTGCATCTGCAACTGGCGGGCCATGTTCTCGGCCTGGCTCTGCATCTCTGACTTCACCATCGACTCGGGGGCGTCGATCTCGACCAGTTCTGTGAGCGCCTCGGTGAGCTTGGCCATCACGGCAGAACGCGTCGACGAGAGCTTGCGCTCGGTCAGACGTTCCGTGATCGAAGCGGTCCATTCTTCGACATTTTCGAACTCGCCGGTGTTGTCGGCGACCCACTCGTCGGTGAGCTCTGGCATCTCCAACGCCTGCACCGCCTTGACGGTGACGGTGAAGTCGGCTTTCTCTTGGGTGCCCTTCGGGGTGGTGGTGAAGTTCAATACGTCGCCAGCCGAGGCGCCGATGATCTGCTCGTCGAAGTCTTCGGCGACCCAGCCCTGCCCTAGCTCGTACGACCAATCCTCCGTGTTGAGACCCATCAGCTCTTCGCCATCACGGGCGGCGGCGATATCGAGTGTCAGATAATCCCCGGACTCGGCGGCTCGGTCGACGTCGGCCAGCGAGCCGCTCGAACGCAGCTCGGATTCTTGGGCCTCTCGCATCTCCTCGTCGGTCGGGATCGGCGAATCGAGCTCGATCCGCAGGCCGGCGTAACCGGGCACCGTTATCTCGGGCCGCACCTCGCACTCGGCCTCGAACTCGACCAGCCCATCGTCTTGGCCTCCGGTGATATCGATCGCGGGGGTTGCAACGAGGTCGACGTCGTGCTCGCGGACGGCCTTACCGAGGTACTGCGGAATCGCGTCCCGCAACGCCTGCTCGCGTGCCGGACCGATGCCGATCCGCGCCTCGAGTACGCGGCGCGGCGCCTTGCCGTTGCGAAACCCGGGAAGCTTCACTTCACGGGCAATCACACGGAAGGCTTGTTCGATGTCCTTATCGAACTCGGCCTCATCGACCTCGATGTACAACTTGACTTTGTTCCCCTCGAGGGGTTCGACCGAAGATTTCACAGGTCGAGAACTCTACCGGCGACTGGTCGAGCTGACCTCCCCGCCGCCCTCGAACAACCGTGCTGGCACCCGGAGTAACGCTTTGACGTGCGTCAACCCCCTGTGATCCGGCAGAATGATGCCGTGCAGTTCTGGAAACCACACGCGCTCGCCGCGCCCCACGAGGGCCAGCTCGACCTCAAGATCGGCGACAAGGTTCGCGCCACCGACGATCTGTTGGGGGTCCCTACCGGCACCGAGGGCAAGGTCATCCTCGCCAACGGCTTCAACTGGCAGCGTTATCGCGTGCTGTTCGACAACGGGGGCGAGCTCGGTGATCTCGACCATCGCAACCTCGAACCGATCGGCCGAACCGCCAAGCGGATTGCCAAACAAGCCAAGATCGCCGAACGCCACGGCTGACCTAGTGCATCATGGCGACCAGCTGGTCGCTGGTCATCGTGTTGGCGCCCATCGCCCTGACGTCGCGCACGATCTGCTGATCGTTGGTACCAACCACAACCGCCCGCGTTGCTGGGAGTCGCCGAACCTCGTCGCGGATGACGTCGTCGGCGACCACGCCGGCCGGTGAGTACACCACCCTCACGATCCTTCGGCCGTCGGCGGAGGCACCGACTACATCGGCACCATCGAAGACCACCGTGATGTCACTCCCGAACCGCCGCGTGAGGTTCTCGATCGCGTCGAGCAGCACGACGCGCTGACCTTCCAGGTCGAGGTTGGGCCATGCCAGTTTGGCGATGTTGTAGCCGTCGACCACGATCGATGCGCCCGAGCGAAGCAGATACTCGCCCGCCGCCAGCGAATCGCCAAGCACACCGCCTGGCAGGGCGAGCGGCTTGCGTCTGATGGTCTTTGGGGCACCGATCACCCTCGGCGCAACAAGCGTCGCTAGCTGCTGGGCGAGCGCCTCGGCGCTGGTGGCCAGGCGCTCGAGTTCGGATCGTTCGGCAGCCAGCGTGGCGCGATCGGCAAGCACGTCGTCTCGTACGGTTTCGGCCTGTCCCTGGGCGGCGAAGGCGTTGGCACGGGCGGACTCCGCGGCCTGCAACTTGCCGAGCGCCGCCGACGCCCGATCGCGGCTATGTCGAGCCTCGTTACGAGCGTCGACCAGTTCGGCCTGCACATCGTCAAGCGACTCGGTGAGCTTGGCCACATCGGTGCGCAGGTCGTCGATCACAACGTCTCGCTGGGCGACCAGTTCGTGCAGCACCACGACCTCGAGGCGCGCCCGGGCGGCGGCGGACTCGGCCGCGTCGCGACGCCTTTCGGCCTTCTTCAATTGCTTGGCGACGTCGGCGGACTCGGCGGCGGCATCGTCCTCGGTGACCAATCGGCGCACCTCGTCGGCCCATCCGGTCGGCCGTTCGAGCCACAGCTTGCCGATCGGATCTACCAACTCAGGCAGCGCCCCGGCCGCGATTCGGGCGCGGAACCCGTCGTCGGCTTCGACGATACGCCTGATCGACGACAGCGAGGTGCTGGGGATCCTCGCCACCTTTAGATACTTGTCGAGCCCCTTTGGGTACTTCATCGGGGGCTTGAACTTGCGACCCTCCTTGGCCATCAGCACCGAGAACTCGAGCGCCGACCGCAAATGGCGGTGATCACTCGGTAAGGCAGATGTCTCAGCAGGGGACATCTATTCATGGTATCCGGTCGCCAAACTGTGCGATTCGAACACATGTTCTTGACGCGAACACATGTTCGTGCTTGCATCGTCAACATGTCAGCACTGATGTTGGGACAGCGAAGCTTCGACGATCTTGGTACGCCACTACGGGAGGTCACCTTCTGCGTACTCGATCTCGAAACCACCGGGAGTAGTCGTAACGACGACATGATCACAGAGATCGGCGTCGTCAAGGTGCGCCGCGGCGAGTGCCTCGGCACTTTCCACACGCTGGTCAATCCGGGGCGTGCGATACCACCCCAAATCACGGTTTTGACCGGGCTCACCGACGCCGTCGTGCGCAATGCTCCACGAATTGAAACCGTGCTCGGCTCGCTGATGGACTTCCTCGGCGATGCTGTGTTCGTCGCCCACAACGCGGCATTCGATCTTGGCTTCGTGCGCGCCGCCCTCGCTCGTGACAACCGCAATGAGTACCGCCCGGCCGTCGTCGACACGGTGGCACTCGCCCGCCGGTTGCTCCGCGACGAGGTGCCCAACTGCAAGCTGTCTACGTTGGCGTCGCGGCTGCGGCTTGACCACGCCCCAAACCACCGCGCACTCGACGACGCACTCGCCACCACCGACCTTCTGCATCTCTTGATCGAGCGCGCCTCGGGCATGGGGGTGCTCGGCCTCGACGACCTGAGCACGCTCGCCAAGCTGGCCGGCCACCCGCAAGCCCGAAAGCTCACGATGACTACTTCACTCCCTCGCTCGCCCGGCGTCTACATGTTCTGCGGCAACCGTGATGAGGTGCTGTATGTCGGAAAGGCAACCAACCTGCGCCAACGCGTGCGTAGCTACTTCGGCCGCGAAGACCGGCGTCGGATCGGGCCGATGCTGCGCGAGATGCAGCACGTCCGCCACCTCGAGCTGCCCGACCCGTTGTCTGCCGAGATCATCGAGACACGCCTGATCGCACGCCTGCTGCCGCGCTACAACCGGGCGGGCACCCGGGCCGACAAGTACTGCTTCGTCCGGCTCGACGTCGAGTCGGCATGGCCACGACTCGCCGTCGTGAAAGAACCGTCGGCCAAGGGGATCCACCTGGGGCCGCTGCCGTCTCGCACGATGGCCAATCTCGTCGTCGAGGCGCTGCAGTCAGTGTTGCCACTCCGCCGCTGCTCGACGCGTCTCGGCGCCAACTATCAGCCGCCAGCAGCCGCTGCGCCGTGTAGTGCCGCCCAACTCGGGGTCAGCGAATGCCCGTGCGCCGGCGATGCCGATCGAGGCCGCTACGACGCTGCCGTCAATGCTGCGGTGCGGGCCTTCGCCGGCGATCCAGCGCTGATCACCGAGCAGTTGACCAGCCGCATGAGCCAGCTCGCGGCCGTTCAACGATTCGAGCAAGCGGCGATGGTTCGCGACCGGTTGTCGGCGCTGCTCACCGCGATTCGTCGCCACCAACTCGTCGCCGCGCTGCGCGCCGCCGAATGCTGTGTTGTGCGACGTGGCGACACAACCTGGGTGATCGAAAGCGGTCGATTGATCGACACCTCGACATCGGGCGAGCTCGGGCGTGCGCTTCCGGTCGAGCCGCCCGATGCTCCCTGCGATGGGCAGCCGGTTGGTCGCCGGCAGATCGACGAGGCACTGTGTCTGGCGAAGTACTTCGACAAGCACGCCCTCCGGATCGAGGTGGTCGAGTGCTCGGGCCAGTGGAACTTTCCGATTGCCGCCAGTGACGATCTGCCACAGCTCGCTAATCACTGGGCTCAGAGGCTCGCTGGTTCCACCGGTTCGGTCTGGTCGGCGATGCCCGTCACGGTGGCGCCTTGATGGTCGATTCGTAGAAGCTTGGTGTGGCCCGTCGACGGCAAACGTGCAGCGATCTCGGCGGCGCGGTTGGACTCGCAAAACATGGCAACGGTCGGTCCGCTGCCTGAAAGCCAGCTCGCCCACGCTCCCGCCTCGAGCCCGAGCTCCATGGCTGACGCCGATTGGGGAACCTGTTCGAGACGCACGTTCTGGTGCAGTCGGTCCCGCGTCGCTTCCCGCAGCGCCGAGGCATCACCGTTGGCACAAGCCGCCACGAACATTGCAACACGACCAAGATTGAACACTGCGTCCGACAGGCTGACCTGATCGGCCAGGGTAGATCGAGAGTGGTCGGTCGAGGTGCTGGCGCTTGGCACCCACACCACCACGGCTGGATCGAACGCCATCGGCACTCTGGTCACAGTGTCGGCGGCGGCGACCACGAGTCCGCCGTACAACGAGGCCGCCGCGTTGTCGGCATGTCGTTCGAGTTCGGTGGCGATCGCCAACACCTCGCTCAGACCCTCGTCGTGCTCGATCGCGTTGGGCCCGTTGCGTTGCACAATGGCGGCGGCTGCACCTCCGACCCGCACTGCTCCACTGAAGCCGAGACCGCGACCGATTGGGATCGTTGACCGAATCCACAACGGCCCGTGGCCGCCAAGTCGCTCGAAAGAAATCCGAGCGGGATGGTGCTGGTCGGCGATTTGGGCGCCGCCAGGCGGCTCACCGCACCCGACCTCGGCGTGCAGCGCAAGAGCCATTCCGAGCACGTCGAAGCCGGCACCCAGATTGGCGGACGACGCCGGTACCCGAATCGCCCAATCTGTCATAGTGTCAGACATTTCTTGCTCAGGCCGCCGCTTCCTGCGAGGCCGCGACGAGCTTGCGTAGCGTCTCCGCAGCGGCACCACGATCGATCGCATCGGAGGCCAGGGCGACTCCGGCTGCCAATGAAACTGCTTTGCCACCGACTACCAGGCCGGCACCGGCGTTGAGCACGACGATGTCGCGGTGTGGGCCGAACTCGCCGCCGAACACCCGCCGAACAACTTCGGCGTTCTCGGCCGGGTCTCCCCCGGACAGATCGGCGTTGCGGGCGGCTGGCAGCCCGAGCTCGGCCGGGTCGACCGTGAAGTGATCGATTTCGCCATCGCGTAGCTCGATCACCTGGCTGACGCCGGTGGTGGTCAGTTCGTCGAGGCCACCCCCGTGTACCACCCATGCGTGAACGGAGCCGTGTGTGCGCAGAGTCTCGACCATCCGCTCGGCAAACGCCGCGTTGGCAACGCCGATCACCTGTCGGCGAACGCGGCCAGGGTTGGCCATCGGACCGAGCAGGTTGAATACGGTCGGGATGCCGATCTCGCGTCGTGACGGGGCGGCGAACCGGAACGCCGGGTGAAATGCTGGGGCGAAACAAAAGCCCATGCCGGCCGTGTCGATGCAGTGCTTGACGCCTTCCGGCGTGAGCTCGATCGCCACCCCGAGTTCCTCTAGCACATCGGCCGTGCCACATTTTGACGAAGCACCCCTGGAACCGTGCTTGCAAACCGGTACACCGGCGGCGGCGGTAACGATGGCCGCCATCGTCGAGACATTGATCGAATGCGAGTGATCACCTCCGGTGCCGACGATGTCGACGGCAGTCGCGCGCTGTTCATCGCTGAGCGGCACGAGCGCTGCATGGGCGAGCACCGCGTCGAGCAGGCCGGCCAATTCCTCTACGCTCTCGCCCTTGGCGCGCAACGCTACGACAAAACCGATCAGCTGGGCCGGGGTGGCGTCGCCGGCCAGGATCGTGGTCATCGCGGCCCGCGCTTGGGCTGCGGTGAGATGGTTGCGGTCGAGCAGCAACGTCAGCAGCGCCGCCCAGCCACCATGATCATCGATCGAGTCCATGCGGCGAGGCTAACGGGCAGGCTAGACAGCGACGATTACGCCGTGAGCCGGCGTTGGCGCAACATGCGGCGCCGCTCACGCTCGGTCGCACCGCCCCACACACCGACTTTCTCGCGTTTTGTCAGCGCAAAATCGAGGCAGACCGGCTGGACCACACACCCTTCGCAAACCGATTTGGCAAGCTCGGCCTCTTCATCGTTGTCCGGATAGAACAGCCCAGCATTGAGGCCATGGCAGGCCCCGAGCATTCTCCATTCCAGTTCGTGTGCTGACATTTCGTCCCCCCAGGGCGTATTGTCCTACGATTTGGGAGACTAGAACGCCTTCGGCAGAAATGCCAGCGGTTCTTGAAAACGAGTTGATGTCGAGGGCGCGAGGCCCGCCGCTCAACCGATCAGATCGCTCGCCAACTCGGCCTTCGCCAGATCGGTCAGCTCGATCGTCTCGGAATAGGCGGGATGATCGATTCGGAGCTGCACAGATCCCGCCTGGAAGGCGTCAACCTGCTCGGGCGTGAAGCTCCAACGCAGGTAGTGCACAGCGGCTGTGACCTGCTCGCGTGTGAGGCCTTGCTCGTGCTGCTGGTCAAGCACGGCTCGTACCTGGTCTCCGTTCGACAGCACAAGCAGCACCGACCGTTCGACGTTGACCAGCTTGGGAAGCCATTCCAGCATCTGCGCCTCCGAGGTGAGTTCGATGAACATCGTGGCCGTTACCTGGCCCGGTTCGGGAATCATCGGGTTGTAGATGTCGAGTTCGATCTGGATCTGATCATCGGTGACCAGCTTTTCGACGCGCGCCATCTCCTGAACCTGAAACCGGATCGTGTCGCGGGTTTCGAACAGGAACGTGATCACGGTGCCGACGTGCACACGGCGGCGGCGTTTGAGCTCCATCACGCTGGTGCGGAACCCTTCACGTTCGCGCTCGTAGGCGCGCACGTCGGTGATGTCGTCGAGGGTCAGCTTGCGAGAGGACGTCATGGAACTCATCTCTTCCTTGGTCAATGAGAGTTGGAAGTTGTGCCTGGAGCGTGAGCCGATAGGCGAACTGCGACCAATCGTGACGGGGGATTCGTGCGGAATGAAAAGGAGCGAAGCGACCTATCCGCTGAATCCCCTGGCACAACTGCCAACTCAGGTTTCGGGGATGCCGTAGGCGCGGGCGATCAGCTGGATCGGATGGGTGGGGGTGGCGCCCGTCTGTTCGGCGATCGCCGTGTTGGCGAGATTGCAGTCGCCGGTGACTACATCGCCGGCGGCCTTTTCGATCATGCCTGCCAGCTTTTTGGCGATCGGGATCGAGATGTCTTCGTTTTCGGCCCGCAACCCCCACATACCGTCGATGCCCGAGCACTGCTGCACGAGGGTGACTTTTGCGCCGGTCAACTTCATCAGGTCACGACTCTTGAACCCGATGTTCTGGGCCCGCAGGTGACAGGCCGTGTGATAGGTGATCTTCGCGGGCACCGTGCCGGTGAAGTTGGTATCGAGTTCGGTGTCGGCGGCCTTGTGCACCTTCATCAGGTATTCGGCGGCGTCGAATGTGTGCTCGGCGACCAGATCGGCGTCGGAGCCACCGACATAGTCGACGTAGTCCTTCTTGAGCACATAGCCGCACGTCGGCTGAGGCACGACGATGTCGCCGCCTTTGCGAACCTCGTCAGCGAGAATCTTGACATTCTTCTCGGCGACCTTGGTGAACTGCTCAACGTCGCCCGAGTGCAGCCAGGGGGCTCCGCAGCAGCCGGCTTCGGTGTTGGAGCACTCGATGCCGTTGCGCTCATAGACCTGAACGAGGTCTTTGCCGATCTGAACCTCCTGGTATTCGACCAGGCAGGTCGGAAACACGGTGACCTTGCCTTGCCGCTTGGCCGCCACGGCACTGGTGCGCTTCTTGAACCAGGTCGAGAAACGCTGCTTGGCGTAAGGCGGAAGCAGTCGCACCGACGAGACGCCCGTGACCGTTGCCATCGCCTTGCGCACGATCGAGCCCTGCGGTGCGCCGATCATCTTGTTGGCGATTGGAGCGGCGACCGTGGCGGATTTTCCGAGCAGATCGGTGCGGCTGAGCATTTGGGTGGTGATCCGCTGCCGGATCGGCTTCTGGCCGGTGCTGTAGCGCATCGCCTCCGCTCGCAGCATCAGACGCGGAAAGTCGAGTTGCCATTCGTGTAGCGCCGGGATGTAGGGGCAGTTGACGTAGCACAACTTGCACTGGAAACACTCGTCGATGACGCGGTCTTGTTGGGCGGGTGTGAGCCGACCTGCGTCCTGATCGTCGTGGGCGTCGACCATCTCGAACAACGACGGAAACGAGGTGCAGAACTTGAAGCACAATCGACAGCCGTGACACAGGTCGTACACGCGAGTCAGTTCGTCTCGGACGTCAGCCTCGTCGAGGTACTTAGGATGCTTGGGGTCGTACGTTGTTGTCATCGCCTCGGGACCAGTCAAGTGTTGGCACGTCGGGTCGGCGTTGCAGGTCGTCCGACCTGCACTCTCACCAGAACGTGACGCGGTTGGTTTGGATGGGCCGGGCCACCCGCCCCGAAGGGACAAGTGACCACGGCCAAACCCGCAGAACAACTTGCTCGAACGCCGGCGTGTGGAACGCCGGCGGGCAAGCCTGGTGATCGGGCCGAGCCGATCTGACCAATCCACCGACGTTGCCGGGGGCCAGGTCGACTCATGACGGCCCGATCGGTTGTTACATGGAGTCGAGGCTGTCGAGGCCTTGCTGGAACCGGCCGGCATGGCTCTTCTCGGCGCGGGCGAGGGTCTCGAACCACTCGGCGACCTCGTCGAACCCCTCTTCGCGGGCAGATTTCGAGAAGCCTGGGTACATCTGGGTGTACTCATAGGTCTCGCCGGCGATCGACGCCTTGAAGTTGTTCTCGGTGTCGCCGATCGGCTCGCCGCTGGCTGGGTCGCCAACTTCGGCGAGGTAGTCGAGGTGACCGTGAGCGTGACCGGTTTCACCTTCGGCGACCGAGCGAAACAGGGCGGCTGCATCGGGGTAGCCCTCGATGTCTGCCTTCTGTGCGAACCACAGATAGCGGCGGTTTGCCTGGCTCTCGCCGGCAAACGCCTCCTTCAGGTTCTCATGGGTTTTCGTGCCGTTGAGATCGGGCATTGGTGGATCCTCCATTGGAGTGTTGCTGATTGGGACAGTTGATCACGTTCGTGGGCACGAGGCGCACGAGCCGTGGAACACGATCGAGGCCGAGTCGGGTCGGAACCCGGCGAGACCATCGATCGCGAGCTGATCGGCGCCGTCAACGTATACGTCGGTGATGGCGCCACACAGATCACAGACCGCATGATGATGGTCGGTGACGTTGGGATCGAAATGAGTAGGGCCCGAGTCAAAGCAGACCTGGTCGAGTTCGCCCATGGCGGTGAGGTCTGTGAGCGTTTGGTACACGGTGCGCAGTGAGATGCCTGGCATCTCGTTGGTCGCCTGGGCGTACAGCGTGTCGGCGGTGGGATGCTGCTTGTTGTCGTGCAACAGGCGGAACAGCAGTTGTCGCTGTGGTGTGACCTTGAGACCCCGAGCCCGGAACGAATCCACGAGTTCGGGAGGCGACTTCATGGCCCGATCATATCCGCGGCGCTAGCTAGTTAGCAAC
>CALFRK010000038.1 GCA_937919625.1 uncultured Ilumatobacter sp. | reverse complement strand
GGGGTCAGATGTCGACGTGGGTTCCGATATCGACGCTGCGGTTGGGCGGCAGGTCGAAGTAGGCGGCCGGGTCGCCGGCGTTGCGAAACATGAACGCGAACAAGTACTCGCGCCATGGTGCCATGCCCGGTCGATCGGTGACGGAGATTCGTTCTCTGCCCAAGAAGTACGTCGTGTGTTCCGGATCGAACGTGAGGCCCTCGACGAGCAGGTTCGCAAGATCGCCGGCGAGGTCGGTCGGGTCGGTGAAGCCGTAGCGCATCTCGAGGCTGTGAAATCCCATGCCGTGATGGGTGAGGTGGTCGCGTTCGGCTCGGTTCACGTGGGCTCGATCATCGGTGGTGACCGAGACGAACACGACCGTCTCATGGAGGCTGCTGTTGTGGCGGATATTGGACAACAGGGCTGGCGGTATCTGGCCCGGAGTGCGATGGAGGTAGACCCCGGTACCTGGATGCCGCATCGGCGGGTTCTTGGAAAGATCCGCTAGGAAGCGTTCGATTGTGAGCCCGGCACGGGCGACGCGGGCAGTGAGCAGTTTGCGGCCGGTGCCCCACGTCGCGAATATCGTGAACCCGAGCAACCCGATCATCAGTGGGATCCAACCGCCCGAGGGCACCTTGAACAGGTTGGCGATCACGAACGCCGCGTCGAGGATGAACAGAGGAGTCGTGATGGCGACGATCCTGATTGTCGACCATCCCCACCGCTGCCTCGCGACGGCGGCGAGCAATACGGTCGTGATGATCATCGTCAGCGTCACGGCGACGCCGTATGCCGCCGCCAATCGGGTCGACGACTGAAACGTGAGCACCAGAGTAAGACATGCGGCCAGAAGGAACCAGTTGACGCTCGGCACGTAGACCTGCCCGCGGTGACCGGGTGAGGTCTGAACGGTTTTCAGTCGCGGTAGGTACCCCAGGTTGACAGCCTGAACGGTCAGTGAGAAAGCGCCGGTGATCAATGCCTGCGAGGCGATCACCGTGGCTCCGGTCGCGAGCACGATCAGGGGCCAATGTGCCCATTCCGGTGCGAGCAGGAAGAACGGGTTCTCGATCGCCTCGGGATGGTTGAGCAGCAGCGCTCCCTGTCCGAGATAGTTGATGACGAGTGCCGGTAGCACGAGAAAGAACCAGCCACGCTGAATCGGAGAACGTCCGAAGTGTCCCATGTCGGCGTACAACGCTTCGCCTCCCGTGACGACCAAGAAGACAGACCCCAGCACCAGGAAACCCTTGCCCCCGTTGTCGATGAAGAATTGGGTGGCGAACCACGGATTGAGTGCCTCGAGCACCCGTGGCTCGGTCGCCAACTCGTTGGCGCCGAGCACGGTGAGCACCGTGAACCACACGAGCATGACCGGTCCGAAGAAACGTCCGATGGTCTCGGTGCCGCGGCGTTGCACCGAGAACAGGACGACCAGAATGATCACCACGATCGGCACGACCCAATGCTCGACTGACGGGGCGGCGACCCCGACCCCCTCTACGGCTGAGAGCACGGAGATCGCCGGCGTGATCATTCCGTCGCCGTACAGCAGCGCGGTCCCGAACAGGGCCAGCAGCACGAGCACACGATTGCGGCGTCCGCCACCGGTGACCAGCGCCCCAAGGGCCAGAATCCCGCCCTCGCCGTTGTTGTCGGCGCGCATCACGATCAACAGGTACTTGATCGTGATGACGATGATCAGCGACCAGAACATCAGCGACAGCACGCCGAGTACGTTCGCCTCGGAGACCACCAGATTGTGTTCGCCGGCGAGCGACTCGCGGAACGCATACAGCGGGCTTGTGCCGATATCGCCGAAGACGACTCCGAGGGCACCGATCGTCAACCCCACCCGTCCGCCCGTCACATGCCCGTGCTCACTCATTGCCAGGCCCGGCCGATTCCGTTGCCGAGCCTGTCGGCCGAGCGTTCCCCGAAGCTGAGTTGATCGTCGGAACGAACGCCAGGGTGTCGAACCCAAATGTCGTTCATCAGGCGTACGCGCCACTCGTGCAGCTTCATCGTGTCTCCGGTCGGTCGGATGAGGTGGAACGTAATGCCCTCTTAGGGCAATCGGCGCCATCCCTCGGAACTTCGGAAACAGCGTCAGGATCGGGAGCGTCGGCGCATCTCGGCGACGGTCCGGCCGGCACCCCAGTCGTTGCGCTCGAGCGCCAGCAGCATCGCTGCCACGTTGTGGTCGCGGATCCGTTCCAGCTCGCGAACGTCCAGATGACCGGACTGTTCGTCGCTCTGCTTAGCGATCGTGTCGATCAGCTCGTCGGTGAGCTCTGGCACATCCATCAACTTGGTCCACGGCCAGGACAGACACTCTCCGAACTGTTCGATGAAGTGCCGCATGCCGCCCAGCCCGCCGGCGATCCGATAGGTCTCGAACAGACCCATCTGTGCCCAACGCAACCCGAACCCGTAGCGAATCGCGTCGTCGATCTCTTCGGTGGTGGCGATCCCGTCGTTCACCAGCCACAGCGCCTCGCGCCACACTGCCTCCAGCAGGCGGTCGGCGATGTGGGCGTCGATCTCAGCGCGGACCCGAAGTGGGTGCATCCCGAGCGATCGATACAGTTCGATCGCCCGCTCGATGACGTCCTCACGGGTGTCGGCCCCGCCGACCACCTCGACCAGTGGAAGCAGGTAGACCGGGTTGAACGGGTGGCCGACCAGCAGTCGCCCTGGGTGGGTGAGCGGCTCGGCCAGCACCGAGGGCTTGAACCCGGACGTCGAAGAAGCGATGATCGCGGTCGGGATCGACGCTGCGTCGATCGCTAACAGCGTGGAGTGTTTGAGCTCGAGCCGTTCGGGCACGCTCTCGACGATGAAGTCGGCGTTGGCGACAGTCGCCTCGATCGAGGAACACATGGTGAGCGAGCCGATTCTCTCGGCTGCCGGCTCGAGATCGAGTTGTCGCCAAGCTCGCAGTGCATTGTCGTGGACCTCGGTGATCACATCGAGCGCTGTAGCTGCGGGGTCGTAGGCACACACATGGATGCCGCTCAGACGCAGCCGAGCGATCCATCCCGCTCCGATCACGCCGCATCCCACCGCCGCAGCACATTTGACTTGCGCTTCAGCAGTGCCGTCAGCCATGTTTCGTCAGCTTCAGATCGGAGCGCACCTCGTCGGGGCCCTTGACGCCGTACCCGATACTCTCCAAAATTTCGACCGCCCGTGTCACGAGCTCGGCGTTGGTGGCCAGCTTGCCGCGCCCGAGATAGAGGTTGTCTTCCAACCCGACTCGCACATTGCCGCCGGCGATCGCTGCCAGCGCCACATACTCGAGCTGGCGGCGCCCGATTGAGAAGGCGCTGAACGTCCACGAATCGGGCACATTGTTGACCATCGCCATGAAAGTGTTGATGTCGGGCGGGGCACCCCACGGCACACCCATACAGAGCTGGATCATCACCGGGTCTTCGATCAAGCCCTCGTCGACCAGCGACTTGGCCTGCCAGAGGTGGCCAGTGTCGAACGCTTCGATCTCCGGTCGCACGCCGAGCGCCTGGATCTGGCGCGACATCTCCTTCAGGGTGGCGGTGCTGTTGGTCATGATGTAGTCGCCCGCGCCGAAGTTCATCGTGCCGCAGTCGAGGGTGCAGATCTCTGGCATGACGCGGCGCACGTGGTCAAGCCGCTCGGTGGCGCCCGCCATGTCGGTACCCGACTCATCGACCGGAAAGGGCCGCTCGGCCGAACCGAATGTGAGGTCGCCACCCATGCCGGCCGTGAGGTTGATGATCACGTCGACACCCGATGCGCGCACGCGCTCGACGACCTCGGCGTAGAGATCGGTCTGGCGCGAACCAGCGCCGGTGATCGGATCGCGTACGTGGATGTGGGTGATAGCGGCACCGGCCCGAGCGGCTGCGATGCAGTCGTTGGCAATCTGTTCGGGCGTGACCGGCACCTTGTCGCTCTTGCCGACTGTGTCGCCGCTGCCGGTGACGGCACATGTGATGAACACGGAACTCATGCGGGAACCTCATGGCTGGTTATCGGCCGGGTATTGCTGGCCTTGGTGGAAGATTGTTGATGTGTCCGATCGCGGCGCAAGACACGCAGGCGCGAGTGGAAGTCGTCGTGGTCGGCGTAACAGCCTCGCAGGTGGCGGGCGCCGCCGCTCTCGAAGCCATCACGGCCGTGCAGGATGCGTCGGTTGTCGAACCCGACCAGATCGCCGGGCCGGAACGGGTACAC
This sequence comes from uncultured Ilumatobacter sp., assembly GCA_937919625.1. Taxonomy (GTDB): domain Bacteria; phylum Actinomycetota; class Acidimicrobiia; order Acidimicrobiales; family Ilumatobacteraceae; genus Ilumatobacter. The sequence continues at coordinate 24,053 of CALFRK010000038.1, read as the reverse complement.
AACCTGGAAACGTGGATCGCGGGCCATCTCGGCGAACACCCGCAGCGACTCGTAGGCGCGCGGCACGTCGGAGCGATCCATGTGTGGTGCGCTGCGCACCGGATAGAAGGCTCGCAGAGTCAGAGGTTGGCGCCGCCCGCCGTGATCGATAATCGGTCCGATCCAGCGATGCTCGGCGTCCTTGGCGCGGTTCATGAATACCCATTCGAGTGTGGTCAGCGCCTCGTAGGCACCGGGATGCTCTGAGCGGATTGCCTCGACAACCGCCCAGCCGTCGCTCATCCGCGACCAGCCACCCAAAACCGTGTTCTCGACGCAGTGCAAGAACTGGAAGCCCGGCGGCACCTCGCGTGTGGGCAGATCGGTGTGTTGCCCGAGGTTGAGCCCGGTGTACGCCGTTGAATCGGGGTTGGGCTTTAGCTGCACGCTCCAGATCGGCCCGAAGTTGGTGTCGCGGATCGGTCCGACATGGCGGATCAGCCGTCCGACAAAATCGAGGTCGGTCGGCGTGTCGGCGAGGCGACACAGCCCGTATTGCACGAGGGTCGCGATCCACTCGTCGAGCACGTCGTCATCGTCGAGGATTTGTGATCCGTCGATCGTTGGTGGCTCTGAGAAATCGGCGGCCGTCCACATGGTTTGAACGGGCAGGGCGCTGGCCGGGAGGTGGGCATCGTCGGCGATATAGCGCAGCCAGCCCGGATGGATCCGAACGCGGCGTCCGTCACTCCAATCGAGCGCGAGTGCGCCGTCGCCGTCGATCGTTGCCGCCGACAGATCGGCGGGGGAAGGCAGGTCGCGCGGCTCCAGCATCGACTCGCGGGTCATCGGCTCGAGCCCGTAGCCGTCGGCGTTCTCGGCCAACCACAGCGAGTACGCGTCGAAGACGGCCCCATCGGCCCAGGCGACCCTGACGAAGTCATCGATCAGCTCGGCGGACGCCACTGGCCGCCACTCGTGAGGGATGAAATCAGGTGTCAACGGCGCAGTGTTCACAGGGGTTCCCCGATCTCGTTGGTTCGTAGATTGATCTGTTCTCGATTGTCGTTCAGACTGTAATATCGAGGCGGTGTGACCGTGTAGCGACGACTTCGACACCGATCACCAGCGCACACCCGGCGATCGCCAGCAGCACCGGCATTCCAACATCACCGGCAGGCCGCGTGAGGTCGGTGGTCTGGGTGCCGTGCGGCCATGGCCACAACACGCGCAGCGAGCCCAGCATCAGCCCGACCATCGCCGCCATCAACAGATCGTGATGATGCTCGAGGGCCCAGTTGAGTCCCGTCGAGAACAGCGCCAACCCGACGACGCATCCGGCGCCGAAGGCGGCCAAGACGACGAGGTTTCGGTCGTTGACGGCTCCCAGCACCTCGGTGTACATCCCGATCATCACAAGGATGAACGATCCGGATATGCCCGGCAGGATCATGGCGCAGATCGCCAGCGCGCCAGACAGGAAGAAGATCCACCATGCCCTCGTGACGACCTCGGTTATGCCCTCGGCGACGTCTGTATCGCTGCGCAGCCCGAGCACGAGAAACAGGGCAACCGCGGTGACGACGATCGTCCCGATCTGTTGTGGACCGACCGAACGGATCAACCGCCAGGCAACCGTCAGCGAGCCGACGACGAGCCCGAAAAACAAGGCCGCCATACGAACTGGTTGATCGTCTAGCAGTCGACCGATGACCGAGGACAGCAGGGCGATCGCGGTGAGTATTCCGGCCAGCAACGACCCCAGCCAGACCCATTCGATCTGTCGGATCGTGGTACGAAACGCGCCGAGGTCACCGGTCAGCAAGGCCTTGAGCGATTGTGCGCCGGTGTGCACGTTGCGGATCAAGCGCTCATAGATGCCGAGCACCAAAGCGACGGTGCCGCCCGAGACACCTGGCACGATGTCGGCGGCACCCATCGCGAAACCTCTGGCGAGCTGTGCGGCGGGGATCGGAATCTGCACGAGGGGCAAGGCTACTGGCGCTCTGACGCCGGTCGATCACACGCAAAGTTCCCGGCGACCCATCCTCACGACGGCCCAGCCGCCGATGCTGGGACTCGGGAGAACTCCCCATGGTCGCGTCGCGGATTCGAATGTGACCAAAGTCTGTCGGTTTCGATGCCTGATCGGCGTATCGTCGACGGCAGGTTGGTGGTCGGCCTGACGCGATGTGATCACAGGAGCAACTGACGATGTCGACGGCGATCTCTCTCCGCAATGTGGTCAAGACATTCGGACCGACTCGGGCGCTCGACGGGCTCGACCTCGAAATCGCCACGGGTGAGGTGCACGGCTACCTCGGACCCAACGGCTCTGGCAAGTCGGTCACCATCAGGACCCTGCTTGGCTTGCTACGCCACGACAGTGGCGAGGTTCGGCTGCTCGGCGGTGATCCCTGGCGCGATGCGGTCGCTCTCCACAACCGGCTCGCCTATGTGCCGGGCGACGTCAGTCTGTGGCCGAATCTTTCAGGAGGTGAGATCATCGACTACTTCGCCCGGTTGCGAGGCGATGTCGACAAGGCCAAGCGCAACGAACTGATCGAGCGCTTCGAACTCGACCCCTGCAAGAAGGCCGGCACGTACTCGAAAGGTAACCGCCAAAAGGTTGCGCTGGTGGTCGCTTTGTCGTCAAACGCCGAGTTGTTGCTGCTCGATGAACCGACCGCCGGCCTCGATCCCCTGATGGAGACCGTTTTCCAAGAATCGATCCTGGCCGTGGCCAAACAAGGCCGCACCGTGATGTTGTCGAGCCACATCCTCGCCGAGGTCGAGAAGTTGTGCGACCGGGTCACGATCATCCGCCACGGCCGAATGGTGCAGAGTGGAACGCTCGACGATCTGCGCACGACGACGCGTACCGCTGTGACCGTGTCGACCGACCGCCCTCTTGAAGGGTTCGAGACGACCAGCGGCGTCCACGCCATGCGAACGGAGGGTGGTGCATTTCGTTTCGAGGTCGAGAACGCTGCGCTCGGTGAGGTCATGAGCCGCCTGGCCGGCTTCGGTATCCGTTCGTTGATCAGCCAACCGCCGACGCTCGAAGCGCTGTTCCTGCGCGAGTACGGCGACGAGCTGGCAACTGACCAGGCGAACTGATGACATGACGACGTTGATCAGTCCGACGACCTGGATGAACGGAATCCAGGATCTACCGTCGCAGCCTCGACCGCTCGCCGGGTTCGCACATCTGCTGCGGTTCATGATGCGTCGGGATCGCCTGCGAGCCCCCGTATGGGTCGCCTCGATCGTCGGGCTGATCGCGGTGTCAGCTGCCAGCGTGGTCGGCCTCTATGAGAGCCCGGCCGAGTTGCAGGAGTATGCGACGCTCGCCCGAGCGGACGCCGCCCTAAAGGCATTCGCCGGGCCTGGCTATGGGCTTGATGATCCCACGCTTGGTGCGGTGGTCATGAACGAGGTGCTGGTGTACACGTTCATCATTGTCGCCCTGATGTGCATGTTCCTGCTGGTACGTCATACCAGGGCCGAAGAGGAGACCGATCGAGCCGAACTAGTTCGGGCCGCTGGTGTTGGCCGTCACGCAACCCTGGCCGCCGCGGTTGTTTGGGTCGCCTTCATCAATGTGGTCGTCGCCATCGGTTTGATACTGAGCCTGCTCGCCTTTGGCCTGCCGACGACCGGCACGATGGCGTACGGCGCGGTGACCTGGGCGACCGGCATGGTGTTCATCGGAGTGGCGGCCGTCACCGCACAAATCGCCAACAGTGCCAGGGCGGCGACAGCGGGGGCCGGGGTCACGTTGGGTGTGTTCTTCCTGTTGCGAGCGGTTGGCGACTTAGGAACCGGCTGGGTTGCGTGGCTGTCACCGCTCGGGTGGGCTCAGTCGATTCGGGCGTTCGCCGACGAGCGGTGGTTGGTACTGCTCCCACTCGTGCTCAGTGCCGCCGTGCTTCTGGCGGCCGGCGTCGTACTCTCGACCCGGCGCGACCTAGGGGCGGGTTTCTTCAAACAACGCCCCGGCCCGGCCGAGGCGAGCCCATACTTGGCAACTCCGCTGGCGTTGGCGATACGGCTGCAACGAACGTCCCTGATTTCGTGGACGATCGGTCTGGCGGTCCTCGGCTTGTTCTACGGCATCGTCGCCGATCAGGCCGAACAGATGCTGGAGAACGAAGCGATCGCCGACTTTTTCGCCCAAGTAGGAGTCGGAACACCGACAGAGTTGTTCCTGGCGACGACCGTGTTGGCCACCGCCCTGCTCGCTTCCGGCTACACAGTGTCGACCGTGCTGCGTTTGCGGACAGAGGAGTTCGCGGTGCGGGCCGAACCGGTTTTGGCGGCACCGGTGAGTCGGCGCACGTGGGTTGTCAGTTATCTGACGGTCTCCGCCGTCGGCACGGTTGTCGTGATGGTCGTGTCCGGCTTGGCGATAGGGATCGGCAGCGCTGCTCAGCTTGCCGATCGCAGCCAAATCCTCCCCGTGCTGGGAGCCGTGCTGACCATGGTGCCCGCTCTGCTCGTGCTGGCTGGCTTGACGGTGGCTCTGATCGGCTGGCTTCCGAAGTGGGCGCCGCTCGCCTGGGCAGGTGTGGCTGTCTCTGCCGTCACCAGCCTGCTGGCCGAAACGTTGAATCTTCCACAGTGGACTCGCAACATCTCGCCGTTCGAGCACGTGCCGGCGATGCCCGCCGCTTCGTTCGAGTTGGTTCCGACCACGCTTCTCACACTCGTCGCTGTTGGATTGACCGTCGGCGGGCTGGCGGGAATCAACCGGCGCGATATCGGGTAGGTACTTCGTGGACGCATTCCTGATCAGCTTTGGAATCATCTTCGTTGCCGAGCTCGGTGACAAGAGTCAGTTGATGGCGATGACCTTCGCCGCCCGCTACCGAGCGACAACAATTCTCGCGGCCATCACGGTTGCGACGGCATTGGTCCATCTCTTCAGCGTGCTCGTCGGTGCCGTCGTCGGGGCCGCTCTGCCGACCGAAACGATCTCGGTGGTCGCCGGCATCGCCTTTCTCGCCTTCGCGGCGTGGACCTTGCGTGGTGACGAGCTCGATCAGAACGACGAGGCGCGGGCGAACCGCGCCACGCGTTCGGTGTTCTGGACGGTCGGCATCGCGTTCTTCCTGGCCGAGTTGGGCGACAAGACGATGCTGGCAACGATCACGCTGGCGACAGACAACGGCCTGGTCGGCACGTGGATCGGGTCGACGATCGGAATGGTCGCCGCCGATGCTCTGGCGATCGTCGTCGGCCAACAACTCGGCGCCCGGCTCCCCGAACGGACCGTCAAGATCGGTGCGGCGATCACCTTCGTCGTGTTTGGCGTCTACCTGATTGCCGACGGACTGCTCTGAGCGCTCCGCCTCAAGTCCCCGACGACTCGCTAGGTGTGAGACGGGTCTGAGCCAGTCACCAGCACCGCCGTACGATCGGTTCCGGCGATCGATCCCGACCAGCGCGATGCCACATTCGGGTGCCCAGCGGGGTCTTTTGAAAACGAAACAGCGGGCGACTATGACGGCGTGGCGGGGGCCGCCAGGGGGGGGCAACTACGCTGCCCGGCCATGGCCGATGAGCACGTCGCCGAACACGGCGCGACTGGGATACGCGCCATCGTGCTCGAGCGTTCGACGCTGTTGGTTGTGGCGGTGGCGGTTGCCCTCCGACTTGCCTGGGTGGCGGCCTTCGCACGAACTCCTTCCGGCTTGTCTGATCCTCGGCTCTACCACCTTGCAGCTCGAGGGATTGCCGACGGTGATGGGTATCGGTCGATCACCGGCGGCGTCACCACGTACTACCCGCCCGGCTATCCGTACGCGCTCGGCTGGCTGTACCGACTGGCAGACGCGGCCGGACTCGACGGTCGGCTCCCGTATGTCGTCGGCTTAGTTCAAAGCCTGCTGTGGGGAGTTGCGGTGATCGCTGTCGTGATCATCGGACGTCATGTCGGCGGACAAGCCTGTGGTGTGGCGGCGGGTCTGGTGCTGGCGCTGTGGCCGAACCTCATTACCTACGCCGGCGCACACTTGTCCGAGTCGCTGTTCGTGGCTCTGTTCGCATGTGCGGTCGCCTCCTGCTCGGTGGCAGCGCTGGCCGAGGGCGACCGCCTGACGCCCGCCTTCGTCGTCCCGGTCGTGATCGCCGGCGGGTTGCTTGGATTGGCCGCAATGGTGCGACCACAGGTGTTGATGGTCGTTCCGGTCGTGGCCGCCGCGTGGTGGTGGAATCGTCTTGGCTCGGCTCGAGTTCTCGCCTTCGTCGTGGCGTGTGCGGTCGGCACCACGATCCTGGCCGGACCGTGGGCCGTTCGTAATGCTCGTGAGTTGGGCGAACCCGTCTTCATCGCCTCGAACTCGGGCGACAATCTATGTCTCGGATACAACCCTCAGGCCAATGGAGGGTTCGCTATGTACGAGGCCTGCAACACCGGCGAGTTCTATGTCGATGGGCCCGATGCAGAGTTGCGACGAAACAAGGAGAATCGCGACAAAGCGCTCAGCTATATCGCCGACGAGCCGGCCGCGATACCGCTGCTGGCGGTGAAGAAGTTGTGGGTCACGGTCAAGTCCGACGACGACGGGTTGCGCGCCAACGAATCGTACGGGGCTGCCGAGATCATGTCGCCGCGATGGCGAACGGTGTGGCAGGTCATGGCCCATATTGCGTACGGGCTGATCGCAGCCGCGACCGTTTGGGGAACGGGTCTGGCCGTGGGTCGCGTCCGCCGCGGGAAGCGTCGCGAGCATCCAATGCTGCTCGTTCTGCTCGGGCTGGGTGTGGCTGGTCTGGCCGTGCCGATGGCGATCTTCGGTGACCCACGATTCAAAGTTCCATCGACACCTATCTTTGCGGTCATGGCAGGCCTCGCAATCGCTCGTCTCACCGATCCACTTCGAGACCGATCAGCGGTCGGAAGCGACGACGTAGCCAGCTGAGTCAGATGCCAGTCGGCGAGAATTACCGCAGGCGCCAGCTGGCAACTGCGGCAACGGGGGGTCGTGACGGGTTCAGTAGTCGATTCCGCGCTTGGCGCGGATGCCTTGCTGGTAGGCGTGCTTGATCTCGGTCATCTCGGTGACGGTGTCGGCGATCGCGATCAGCTCAGCCGGCGCGTCGCGGCCGGTCACGACGATGTTGACATGTACGGGGCGTTCGGTGATCGTCGCGATCACGTCGTCGAGGTCGATCCAGCCCCAGGTGCACAGGTAGGTCAGTTCGTCGAGCACAACCAGCTGGTACTCGCCTTCAGCAATCAGCATCTTGGCCTGTGCCCACCCCTCGCGGGCGTGCGCGATGTCGTTGTCGAGATTGTCGGAGTCCCAGGTGAATCCGTCGCCGAACGCGAACCAGTCGACGCCGAGCTGACGGCCGATCTTCTCCTCACCGACCTTCCAGTCACTCGATTTGATGAACTGGGTGATGGCGACCTTCCAGTCTGCTGCCAGCGCACGCAGCATCACACCGAAGGCGGCCGAACTCTTGCCCTTACCGTTGCCCGTGTTGACGAGCACGAGCGACGGTGCCGATCGCAATCCGTCGGGCCTCGGATCGTCGGTGAGGGCATCAGTGGTTGCGATGTCGGCTTCGTCACTCATCAGGCCGGGAGCCTATTCGGAATGTCGCGCCGATCGCCTGACGGTGTACCATCGTCGTTGCACAGTTGGAGCGAAGTCCGGTGAGATCCCGGCGCTGTCCCGCAACGGTGGTTCCCGACGAGTTGGACAACTCGATCAGGACGAGCCCGGTCGACCTAACGGTGCGCGATAACCAGACCCTCGAGGCAAGGGCGGTTCGCGAATCGGAAGTCCGATCTCGACCCACTTGTCCTCCCAATGTGGAGGAATTTCATGAAGCATTTCAAAGTCGGCGGCCTGATCGCCGCCTGTGTATTGATCGTGGCGTCCTGCGGCGGCGATGCGCCCGACCCGGTCGCCGACGAACCCGTCGTGACGACCGGTGCGCAATCAGAGCCAGCGGCTGAAGGGGCCGATCAGCCCGCCGATCAGCCCGCCGAGCAACCCGCCGCGATGGACGATGAGGACACATGGCCGTCGGCGATCATCTCGTTGTCGCCGACCGCAACCGAGATGCTGTATGCGATCGGCGGCGGCGACCAGGTGCTCGCCGTCGAGGACTTCTCGAACTATCCACCAGAGGCTGCGGAGAAGATGATCGGATTGAGCGGGTACGAGCCGAATGTCGAAGCGATTGCGGGGCTCGAGCCCGACCTGATCCTGACCGACGGCACGAACCCCGACTTTCTGGCCCAGCTCGACACGCTCGGAATCGCCCATTGGGAAGGGTTCGCGGCCGTGTCGTTCGATGATGTCTATGACCAGCTCGAGCAACTCGGCGCTGAAACCGGCCACGCCGCTGAGGCAGCGGAACTTGTTGGTCAAATGCAAACCGACGTCGCTGCCGTGAAGGCCGGGCTGCCCCGTTTCGCCGAGCCGTTGACCTACTACCACGAGCTCGACAACACGTTCTACTCGGTCACGAGCGACACGTTCATCGGCGCCGTTTACGCCGAGATCGGGCTCGTCAACATCGCCGACGCCGTGGGTGAAGACAACCCCTATCCGCAACTCAGCGCCGAGTTCATCATCGCCGAAAATCCCGACCTGATCTTTCTCGCCTGCACCCTGTATTGCGGGGAGACCGCCGAGACGATCGCCGCTCGCCCCGGCTGGGATTCATTGGATGCCTTGGCCAACGGTGGTGTGATCGAGATGAACGACGATGTGGCCTCGCGCTGGGGGCCCCGCATCGTCGAGTACATGCAGGTCGCCGGTGCGGCGGTGGTCGAGGCTGCAGCGATAGCGGCCGGCTGATCGAATGAACGTCGAGCAGCACGGTGACCGACGGTTTCGGGTGGGATGGCTGCCCGCCTCGATGATCGCTGTCGTGTTGGCCGTGCTGCTCGGCGCCATGATCGGTCCTGCCGGCCCTGTGTGGTGGCGGGTTCCGCTGGCGCTGATCGATCACCTCCCTGTGGTCTCGATCGACAGCGGTGTGAGCGATCGCGAGTGGGCGATCATCTGGAATATCAGGATGCCGCGGGTCGTGTTGGCCGGCCTTGTGGGGGCGATGTTGTCGGTCGGCGGTGCCAGCTACCAGGGTGTGTTCCGCAATCCGCTGGTCGACCCGTACCTGCTCGGGGCGGCAGCTGGTGCCGGCTTGGGGGCGACATTGATGATCGCGATCTGGCCGGGTGTCGGTGCCGATTGGCCGGTCGACCCGGTGCCGGCAGTGGCGTTCGTGTTTGCGTTGGGTGCTGTCGCGATCACCTATCTGGTCGGGGCATCGTTCGGCGGGATGCGCACCACGTCGACCCTCGTGCTGGCGGGCGTGGCGATGGTTTCACTCCTGACGGCGATGCAGACATTCGTGCTACAGCGCAACTCCGACGTCGTGCGTGAGGTGTACAGCTGGATCCTCGGGCGTGTCTCGACCGCCCGCTGGGACGACGTACGGCTGGTGTTGCCGTATGTCACGGTCAGCAGCGTCGTGCTGTTCTTCCACCGTCGCCAGCTCGACCTCTTGCGGGTTGGCGATGACGAGGCTTTCACACTCGGCGTGCCCGTAACACGTGTCCGTCTGATCGTCGTGATCTTCGCCACGCTCGGTACCGCCGCGGTTGTCGCCGTAAGCGGACTGATTGGGTTCGTCGGGTTGGTGGTGCCACACATGGTACGCCTGATCGCCGGCGCCAGCTATCGCCGTGTCGTGCCACTCACGATCGCCTTGGGAGCTGTATTCCTGATCCTGGCCGACATCCCCGGTCGGATGCTGACCGCGCCGGCCGAGTTACCGATCGGAGTCGTTACGGCGTTCGTCGGCGCCCCGTTCTTCATCGTGTTGTTGCGCACCAGGGAGATCTCTCGATGAGCTCGATCGAGTTCCGCGATCTGTCGGTCAAGTTCGGGCGTCGCACCGTGGTGCACGGCTTCACCGACACGGTGCGGTCTGGGGAGTGGCTGGGCCTGATTGGACCGAACGGCGCCGGCAAATCGTCGATTCTGAGGGCGATCGTCGGCGTTATTGCTTCCAGCGGCGAGGTGGTCGTCGACGGAGCGTCGATGTCTCTGCGCTCACGCTCACGCCGTGCGTCGTTGGTGGCCTATGTGCCACAGGATCCGTTGCTGCCGTCGGACATGACCGGCTTCGAATACACGCTGCTCGGGCGGGCGCCGTATGTCGGCTACTTCGGTAGCGAGAGCCGTCACGATCGGGCGATGGTCGGCGATGTGCTCGATCGGCTCGAGTTGTCGGGGTTCGCTGATCGCAAGCTCGGACAGTTGAGTGGCGGCGAGCGCCAACGTCTTGTGATCGCCAGGGCGCTGGCCACCGAGGCTCCGATCCTGTTGCTTGACGAACCGACCAGTGCGCTCGACATCGGTCATCAACAACAGGCGCTCGAACTCGTTGCTCGGCTACGCAACGACCACGGCCTGACCGTGATCTCGGCGATGCACGACCTGACCCTGGCTGGCCTCTACAGCGACCGCTTAACTCTCTTGCACGAGGGCACAGTGGTCTCCAGCGGTGTGCCCGAGCAAGTGCTGCGAGCCGAAACGTTGGCCGAGTTTTACGGGGTGCGGGTGACCGTGCACCGCGAGCCCGACGGCACGATCGTCGTGATCCCGCGCCGCGACGCCCTGACCTGACCTGACCTGACCTGACCTCAAGCATTACTTCACGTGCCAATCAGCCACTTGTATTGACGCTTGGAACCGGTCGGCTCAGCTAAGTCGGCGGAACACGCCGTACACGAACTGCTGCATGGCGCCACTCGGGGTGATGTGCTGTTCGACCTTGCTGCCGATCGGTTCGAAAGTGTCGCCCAACGTCTCGCTCATGAGTTCGATGCCGTAGCGGCGCACGGGCAGACCGCTGCACATCTCGGGGCCGTCGGGTCCAAAGGTCGACATCACAACGTGCCCGCCGATGGCGAGCGCACTCTTCATCGTCACCAGATATCGAGCGCGGTCGTCGGCGTCGATCAGGAAATGGAAGGCCGCTCGATCGTGCCAAATGTCGAATGTGCGACCGAACAGGGCAGCGGTCGCGTCGGCGACGATCCACTTCACGCGGTCGCTGTCGCTGCCGAGGCGTTGCTGTGCGGAGGCGATCGAGGCGGCGGCGATGTCGAGCACGGTCACATCGCAGTATCCGGCCGCCAGCAATTGATCGATCAGCCGTGACGCGCCTCCGCCGACGTCGATCACGCCGGCGCCGGGCCCCGCGGCCGCCTGAATCAGCTGCAACGACGTCGTCGACTCTGCCTGGAACCAGGTCACCTTGTCGGGGTGGCGGTCGTTCCAAACGGCATCCCAATGGCTGGTTGACATGCCTCCATCCTCATCGTTGTAAAGAGAAATGTCGATGACCCGGTTCGTGGATCAGCCGAGGATTGCGACAAGGGCAACGCCGATCAGCACCGTGGCGCTGGCGAGGTAGTCGGTATGGGTGTGCCGCTCGCCGAGCGTGATGTGGGCGATCGCGAAGGCGATGATCAACTCGACCTGGCCGAGCGTGCGCACCTTGGCGGCGCTCTCGAGCGTGAACGCCCAGGCCCAGCCGATCGAGCCGAGCAAGCTGAACACGCCGACCCAGGCCGCCGAACGCCAGGCACAGGCGGTTCGGGTGATTTCGGACCGGTCGGTGGCCATGAACCAGCCGGTGTTGAGAGCGGTTTGCACGAGCAACAGCACTGTCAGGGTCAGCACCGCCCGATCTAAGGACGGTGCGTCGGCCAAGGTGCGGGATGCCGATCGAATCCCGATTGCTGCGCCGGCGAAGCCTGCACCGGCCAGAAGCCCCATCAGCGCCGCCGGGTCAGCGGCTTGGCGCAGCAGTTCCAGCAGCGAGCCCTTCGACGCCAGCCAGGCCACACCGAAAGTGACCAACACGGCACCGATCCACCCGAGCGGCTCGAGTCCGGTGCCGACGCCGACGGCACCGAGGGTGGCGACGATCAGCACCTCCGACTTCGAATACACGGTGCCGATCGCAAAGTTGCGCAGCTTGAACGAGGCCAGCAACGCCAGGGTGCCGACAATCTGCGACACGGCGGCGACGATGATTGTCGGCCAGAACCATCCTGGAATTGTTGGGATGTCCCTGCCGAGCACCACGAACAGCACCAAGCTGAGTGCCACCGCCAATGGAGCGCCGTATGCATAGCGGACGTAGCCGGCGGCGCTGGTGGACAGCGCCGAGCGCAGCTCGTGTTGGCGCGATGTGCGCAGAATCTGAAACGTCGCCGCGGCGAGGGTGATGATGATCCACATATTGTCTCAATATTCGGGACAACTAGCCCGGTTGTTGAGATAAACCTAGCAGGGCGATATTGATGGCGTCATCTGTTGAGTCGGCCTGGGTTGAGGGTCTCGACACATAAATAACTGTTGGGTACGTAACAAGTATTCATCTCAAACACCCCTACGTTGCACTCCGACTCAACAGCGTCGAGCTGCGATGGCTCGACCTGTTGACCAATCGTCTCGACAACTTCGTCACTCACACCCCGCGAGCATCGTCATGACGACTCCAGGCCTCATCGCCACGGATCTGCATCGAAGCGTCACGGCCGGCAGCCGATTGATCTAGTTCCTGCTCGGCTCACCCTGACCGCGCCCAGGGCGAGCCGAAAGGGAGGCGCGGATCAGCAGATCTCGCTGCTGTCGGGCCGGTACGTGTGCCAGTTGCCGCGTGGGTCGCGGGTGGTCGCGTAGCCGTGGTTCTTGAGCAGATTGTGGCGCAGGCAGCGCGGTCCACCGTTGGCGGGGTCGGTGTGCCCGCCTCTGGAGTAGTCGGTGGTGTGGTCTGCTTGGCTGCGCCTGGCTCGCACTCGACAGCCAGGGTGTGTACATCGACACGATTGTGACATAACCGCATCGCGTGCCGCCCCCGTGAAGAGCCGCCGCTTGCGGCCCCATCTGATCGGTACGCCCTGTTCGTCGTGGATCACGAACCGGATGTAGCTCTCGACCATCAGCTGGAACACGGTCTGCGGGTCGACAGGGTGACCGGTGTCGGTCGCACACCGCCGATCGGTGACCAACCCGCCGGGCGGCTCGAACGGGTCGACGTTGCGCCCTGGGAACAACTCGGCCACGACCATCATGTCGGCAAACGTGTGATGATCGATATGGACGTTGACGATCGGTTCGGGTGCCCGTGAGCCGGGAGGCGACGACGATGCGGTCTGGAAGATTCTCGTTATGGCGTCGGCTCGGCGTTGGGCATCGGTGCGGGGCATCAAGGATTTGCAGGCCGCGTCGCCGTGGACGGCGACGGTGGCTTCCCAGTCGGCGAGCCATTCGGTCTGCACGAACTGGTCGAAAACCTCCTGATTCGCCAGGCCGTCGAGTTCGCCCCATTGTGCTGCGGCTTGACCAACGCCGTTCCAGGTGATGACGTGGGCGTTGCGGTTGGCGTGATTGGTCTCGGTGTCTTTGAGGGCGCCGTCGCTGTCGGCCTGACGTTCCCACTGGCGGACGATGATCTTGAGGTCGTCGAACTCGCGTCGACCGGCTTCGTTGAGCAGAGTGCCGATCACCGCCTCGATCTCGTCGCCGCAGCGTGGGTTGGCGTGTGCGCGGGCGATCTCGGTGACGTTGGCGATCGACGCCCTGGTGTCGAGGAGCGCCTCGCCGGCGTCGCAGAAGCGCTCGAGCAGCCGGGCGACCCACATCCGTTCTTTGCACTCACGATCGGACCACCCCACCGAGACCCGGAGCAGTCCCCACATGGAGGCATGCCCATCAACGCGGTAGACCTTGCGCCGATCGAGCTCGCCCAACACAACGGCAGTCTCGGCCTCGACCTCACGACGCTTTGCCTCGAGCTCGCGCAACCGGTGCGCTATGGCGTCGTCATCGGCAGCTGCAATCCGATCGACGACCTCGCTGTACATGCACCCATCATGTGCATGGGGGTGTGGCAGAGTTTCCCGATCGTGGGTGGAGGTTTTCAGTCACGTGGTTGAGGGGGTCCCGTCGGTGTGACAGATAACGCCTTTGACTGAGAATCCTTGCGTAGCACCGATGTGAGAAACGTCGGGTACGGGACGCACGCCGCATACCGCAATGGCGTGAGAGTTAGTTTGCTGTTCCCTCTACGAGACACCTCTCGGCAATGCCGATGCGCACCGCCGAGTGACTCTCGAGTGTCGCGCCTGGGCCGTCAACCGCACGCGAACCTCGCAGTCGAGACAGAGATCATGTGCGCAGATATCGGGTGGCCTGGTTACGGACAGTCGCCGGTTCGGCGTTGACCGTTCGGTTCCGATGTTCGATGGTGCCGTTTGTCGAGCGCGGTGAGTGGGCCGACGGTGGTGGCGATCCAGAGTGCGAGGGGCCCGGCCAGTTGATCGGTGACGATGATGACGGTGGCCCATGTCGCTGATAGTGCGAGCCAGGCAAACGGCAGGACGCGGCGAAGCCTTGAGTGATCTGCGGGTTCAGGAGTCACTGTCGTCTCGATCGGTACCGACGACGATGACAGACTTGCCGCGAGTCGTGCCTGCTTCCATCGCTCGGATGGCATCGGCGGTGTTCTCGAGGGCGAAGCTTTGACCGAGCGCAGGTACGACGTCGCCGCTTTGGATGAACTCGGCGAGTCCCTCGATCGATGAGCGGGCCTCTTTGCTGATGAACGTGGTGAGTCGCTGCTTGACGAACGGTGACAGCAGCATCGCTCGCAGTTGTCGGCCGATACCACCGGTCCAACGTCCGCCGTTCTCACCCCCGACGATCACCAGGGTTCCCCGGCTCGTCAGGGCTCGGCGGAGGCGACGGACCGGTGTGAGGCCACCGGTGTCGATGATCAGGTCGTACTGCTGGCTGCCGTCGGTGGCGTCGTCGGTCGTGTAGTCGACGACGTGGTCGGCGCCGAGTGATCGGATGAGGTCGAGCTTGGAGGTGCTGGCGACGCCGGTGACCTCGGCGCCCAACGACTTGGCCAACTGGACGGTGAACGTGCCGACGCCACCGGAGGCGCCGATCACGAGCACGTGCTGGCCGGCTTGAAGCTTGCCGATGTCGGTCAGGGCCTGCAGCGCGGTGATGCCGGAGATCGTCGAGATCGCCGCTTGTTCGAATGTGGCGGTGCTCGGCTTGGGGGCGAGCTTGTCTTGCTTGGCGGCGGCGTACTCGGCGAACGAGCCGCTGGCGATGCCGAACACGTTGTCGCCGGGGGAGAAGCGGGTGACGTCGGACCCGACGGCGACGACGCGACCGGCGACATCGAGGCCCTGGATCGGCCGCTTCGGCTTGGTCAGCCCGAACCCGGCGAGCCGGATCAGGTAGGGGGTGCCGGTCATCAGGTGCCAGACACCCCGATCGAGACCGGCGGCGTGGACCTCGATCAGGACCTCGTCGCTGGCGATCGCCGGCCGGTCGACAAACTCCAACGCGAGCTGGTCGGCTGAACCGTATGCGCGCTGGACGATCGCCTGCATCGTCGCCGGCTGGTTGTCGGTGGGTGTGTTCGGTGTGTTCGTCATGTTCCTGTCCTTGCGTCGATGCTTGCTTCAGTGATGCGTACTTAGTACGATCACTTGCGGGACCATACCCGTACTTAGTACGATTGTCAATCATGACTGGAGGATTGCAGATGCCGTCAACCACTGACACTCCCGTGAGCAAAGGGAACGAGACGCATGAGGCCGCCGTGGCGAGTCGCCCAGTTCTCACTCGCGAGCGGGTGATCGCGTTCGCCGTGGCTCTCGCTGACGGGATCGGGGCCGATGCGTTGACGATCCGCAAGTTGGCTGTCGAGCTCGATGTGAAGCCGATGACGATCTACCACCACGTCGCCAACAAGGAGGCGATCATCGATGGCATGGTCGACGTGGTCTTCAGCGAGATCGACCTTCCACCCACGGACGTCGACTGGAAGCATGCGATCCGCCAGCGAGCGGCGTCGGCCCGCCTGGTGCTGGCCCGGCATCCGTGGGCAGCGCCGTTGATGGAATCGCGCACCTCGCCCGGGACAGCGACCTTGCGGCATCACGACGCCGTGCTCGGATGCCTGCGAGCTGGCGGCTTCTCGATCGAGATGACCGCCCACGCCTACGCCGTGATCGACGCGTTCATCTACGGGTTCGCGCTGCAGGAGGCAAGCCTGCCGGCCACCGCCGGTGACGAGATGGCCGACCTCGCGCAGGCAATGACCACCGCCATGCCCGTGGGTGAGTACCCGAACCTCGTCGAGTTCACCACCGAGCACGTTCTGCGACCGGGCTACGACTTCGGCCACGAGTTCGACTTTGGCATCGATCTCATCCTCGACGGCCTCGAGGCTGCCGCCGGCAGCATCGAGGTGAACCCGGAGCATGCTGCGGCGGTCGCTGATCTCGAATACGAACCGTCACGTGAGAGCCGACATCGGGCGCGCCGTTTGGGTCATGCCAGGTAGTTGGTTCGGATGCTGTCGAGGTGGTGGAGTTCGTGGCCGGCGATGTGGAAGGCGGCGGCTCGCACGCTCATCGGGTTGCCGTTCGCAATGCCGACACGCGTCAGCGCCTGTGCCGGAAGGCTCTCGAAGAACGACAGCGTCGCTTGCCTGACGGTGACGTATTCCTCGAGCAAGCTCGTCAATGACCGGTTGTAAGCGTCGGAATGGGCGGCGACGACCTCTTGGTCGAACGAAGGGAGTTCGGTGAGGTCGTTGCGGGCGAAGCGCAGCGTCCGGTAGACGTACACGCGCTCGTCGTCGCTGATGTGGAGGAGGATCTGTTTGATGGTCCATTCTCCGGGTGTGTGGGGGCTGGACAGGCGGTCCTCGGGTGTGGCGCGAAAGAACACCGGGGTCGTCTCGAGGCATCGCCGCATGTGGGCCAGGACGTCACTGCCGGGTACGAGGTCGAAATACTCGGTGGTGTACGGGGCGTACTCGCCGGGTTGTGGGCGCGAGATCGGGCGCATGGTTCCTTCTGGGAATCACGATGCCGGACGGTCCGATGCCGCGTGGTCCGCGTTTGGCATCCTGCCACAGGCCTCACTTGGACTTCGTTGCAACATCTGCGGGCGTGCTTCTGGCCGCCTCGAAATCCGGCAACGCTCACCGACGTGCGGGCGGCGCACATATCGCAGGCGCCGTAATCCGATCCGCATCAGCGATCAGCCAGCGCCAAGTAACGGCCCAAGCAGCGTGCCCGGAAATCACGGAGTTGCGGCGATGACGGCGAACATCGTCAGGCTGATCGAGAACTGATTGCGTAGCGCCGCCGTGCGAATGGTTGACACGAACGCCGCTAGCTCTTCGGGTGCCAATTGGTTTGCGGTGACGAGGTCGTCGGCCAGGCTCTCCATCGAGAAGCACCCGTCGGGTGCGGGAAACTCATCGGGATTCCGTTCGGTCCAGGTGTGTGCCTGCGCAGTCTTGGCGAGCGGCGTCAGACCGGCGGTCTGGACCAGATCGGGAAGCCGTGACGCAAGGTCGTTGTCGCCGACGTCGATCGCAAGCGTGGACCAGTCCGTGTCGATCATTCGAGGATTCCGGGCGCGGGCCCGCGAGGTCGCCGGTGCCCATCACAGGGACTACTGAGCGTGATGGCGCCGCGTTGCTGGGCCCACTCGTCGAGGCGTCGGGATTCGTAGTAGCTGTCGAGGTGTTCGAGGTCTTTGGCGCGACCGGTCGCTTGCTTGAGCACTTCCCACATCGGCACGCTGATCGCCATCACGGGCTGGTCGCCCAACGTTGCGCGCCCGGCCTTCTTGGCGAGGTCGGAGTAGCCGGCTGGTGCGCCGTCGGGCGCGAAGACGATGTCGATGGGACCGAAGGTGGTCATCAGATGCAGCGTGTCGTACTGTGCCCATTGTTCGACCGGGGTGCGTGGGAACCACGTGCCTGCGGCCTCGCCGGTGTAGAGACCGGCTTCGAGTTCGTCGAAAGCTCGGGCGAGCCGCTCGAGATTCTTGTGGTCGCGGGCTGGGGTGACGTCGATGTCGACGGTGGCCGGAACGGGGAGATCGTGGAGTTGAGCGGCAATGCCACCGATGACCACGTATATCACGCCGTGCCGGTTGAGCACCCCGACGATCGCCGCGGCGTCGAGGTCAGGCACTGGCTCGGTGTCGTGCGAGTCGTGCTTGTTCGCGTTCGCGTTGTTGCTCGAGTTGATCGGCGGGCAAAAGCTGCTCGGCGGCTGCGAGGGACGGGACGTGGGTGTCGGGTGGGGCGAGTCGCATGCGGACCTCGAAGCCTGCGGCGGCGAGCAGGCGACAGAGGGTGTCGACCGACGGCGAGCGGCGACCTGACTCGTAGGCCGATACAGCTGCCTGGCTGGTGCCGGCGCGCTCGGCGAGCGCCTGCTGTGTGAGCCCGGCTTGGCGGCGGGCGATCCGGATCAGGTGCCTGGAGTACGTCTCGGACGCCATGAGCTCAGTATACCGGTACCGGTGTATGGGCGCGGCGGTGCCCTGCTCGGTCGAGGCTCGTCCACGTTTGTGACGTCTTCCTCTTGTTGTTCGTGGGATCCGTGTGCCCACCGGAAGCCGAGCGCTGAGCCCCAGTCGTGAATCACGAGTGTGACGTTCGATCCGATCCCAACGGCGTCGATGAAGCCGGACAAGTAGCGGTAGTGGTCGTCGTAGCGGTACGCGATGTCGGGGTGGTCGGACTTGCCCATTCCAATGAGGTCGACGGCGATGCAGCGGCCTTGGCCGCTGAGGTGGGGAATGATGTTGCGCCACAGATACGACGACACCGGGTTGCCGTGCAGGAACAGGATCGGATCGCCCTCTCCAACATCGACGTAGCGCATCTTCGAACCGTGAACATCCACGTACTTCGATTCGAAGGGAAAGGCCGCTGAGATCTGCTCGGTGTCGGAACTGGCGTCGGGCATAATGCCGGCAATCTCGCGAGCCGAACGTGCTCGGAAACGTGCGCCGCTGGTCTTGGCGTGCTCGAGATCGAGGCGCACACGTCGGCAGTCCGTCAGAGGGACCTCGTCGCGCGGCCGTGGTGCGGTGACGTCATCCGTCCGATTTCCGTTGACACCTCCGTCTAACCGGCACAAAACACCTGGTAGATAGCACTTTTCGTGGGGCTGGGGGGAATCGAACCCCCGTGAGCAAATCTTCCCCCAGCCTGGTCAGAGCGTTGCACTCCTGGTCAGTCGTCGTTTCCGAGTGACCGTTGTTGACCACAAGTGACCGTTGTTGACCGGTGTTTCCCGTCCTTTTCCCTTCCCGTCCGTCCGATTTCCGTCCTGTTCGCCGGCCGGATCCCGTCGCGCGTTCGGGCGCCGGGCCTGTGCCGGCCGGGCCGTCGGTCAGTGATCCAGCTGATGGCAGGTCGTGTGGGATCGTCGAATCAGTCGCCGACGTCGCCCACGATCGCTGACGGGATGTCTCGTTTGGTGTGGAGGAGTCGCCAGACGTCAACGACGTCTTCGCCGATGACGTAGAACACCAGATACGGGAAACGAGCTATCGGTCGGACACGCAGACCAGGGATCTCCAGTTCGTACGCGAATCGAAGGCTTCCCGACTGCGGCGACCGAGCGATCTGGCCAACTGCGCGCTCGATCGCGTCGATGAATCGCAGAGCGATGTCCGCGCCTGCCTCACTGCGGTAGTAGTCGGCGGCGCGGTCGATGTCGGTCGCCGCTCGCTCGCGCAGTTGGACTGAGCGGGCGGCCACGATGATCAGACGTCGGCTCGCATGCGATCACGAAGCGATGTGAAGTACGGCGCGTCTGCGATCGGTCCGGGCTTCGAGGAGGCCCCGTCGATGAGCACTCGTCGGAGGTGTTGACGGGCTTTGTCGCGTCGGATGAGGTCGCGGACGTACTCGCTGGTGGATCCGTAGCCGCCGTCGCCGACTTGTTCGTCGACGTATGACTTGAGCTCGTTCGGGAGCGACACGTTCATCGTCGTCATGATCTCAGACTAGCCTGGCGTGGCAAGCTTTGCCATCAGTCAGAGCGGCGTGACCGTGATTTCGTGGTACCGCACTGGGGTAGATATGAACATCATCCCTGTCGGTGATCCACCCGCCTGTTTGTTCCGTCGGCGGCGTGGGCGTTCGAGTCGGTGGGCCGAGTCGCGTAATCTCGTACCGGTCTCTGGAGGCTGACTCGGTGATCCATCGTGATGTGGACAACTATGCAGCCGAGCCCGCTACTGGACGTAACCCGCTGCTTTCTCTAGAGCGGAGCAGAACCCAGGCCCCGATGCTGGCCCAGATGAGGCTGAGGGGGACGATGAGTGCGTTAGGAGCGTAGGTGGTGATCGTGACGAGCGTCAACACGCCAATGGGTATGACAGCCATCAGCAGCCACGACGCCCAACGAGGGATAACTCGCAGCCGGTGACTGATCACTCCGTATGCGGTCGTTGCGAAAAGCACGACGATCCCGGCGAGTATCTCGATCAGGAACCCGAAACCCCACAACGCATCACCTGCGGCACCAGGAGCCGAGATCCCCCAGTACGACACTGCGTCACCGACGCACGCGAGAACAAGTGCGAACCACAGAACGCGCCACGTCCTTGGCTCCCAGTTCGTTCCCGATCGCTCAAGGTGCATGGCGTGGACGTAGCGTGCGATGGGCATCATCAGCAAATACACGAGAAAGAACGCCTTGCCGTACACCTCATAAGCCGTCGATTCCGACAAGATGTCGCCATCCTCGCTAAGAACCCTTGCGTTACCAAACGTCAGTGCACCCCATGACTCAAGTGTTGGACCGACCTCCCTGACGAGGAGGCTGAGGTCGGCTCACGCCACTCCCGGCTCGTACGCCTACACGGCCGCCATAAAGGGAGTAATTGCGATGCCGACCATCGCACCGGCGAGCGACGTCCAACCCGAGAACCTCGCCGATTCGATCATCGCTTGACCCTACTCCGCGGCCAAACACCCCAGAACCCAGCAGCTCCGACCGGTGCCTGCCGGGGCCTTCACCGAACTTGAGGCGACCGGATTCTGGTGAACACCCACCACAACAAACACGTCCAGGCTCCCCACACCTACGTCGAATCGCACGAAGCAGGATGACGCCAAACCGTTTGGAACACTCGTGTCGAAGGACCGACGCGAACGCCCACGCTCGCTGTGGTCGGTCTGCCAGCCGGGTGTATGGAACCCGAGTCGAATCCGCCCGGTAACCGGCCTCAGTCGGTCGGGCCGAGGTCGGCGGTGAACAGCTCATTATCACGCCGGCCGGGCCCGGTGTCGTGACGACTTCGTCATCCGTCCTTAACCCGTCCTCGGCCCCGAGCACCCGGGCCGCAACGACGACACCGAGAAGGTGTAGCGCCTGGTCAGTGCCACGATCCGGCGGCGTTTGCCCTGCTCAGCCAACGTGATGGACGGGGGAATGATCCTTCCGTCCATCGCCTGCATTCCCCCTGGTAGATGGCACTTTTTGTGGAGCTGGGGGGAATCGAACCCCCTGGCCCTTATGTTCCCCCACCCTGGTCAGAGCGTTGTGCACCTGGTCATGGCCGGTTTTCGAGTGACCGTTGTTGACCGGGAGTGACCGCAAGTGACCGTTGTTTCCCGTCCTCTTCCCGTCCCGTCCGTTCGAGTTCCGTCCTGTGGTACGTGAACGTGTTGTTTCAGAGGCCGCAGGTCGCCTTGTTCGTCAACGAGGTGACGCTGCTTCCGGTGGTGATGCCTTCGTGCCAGCGAGCACACTCCTTGCTCGGTTCCCAGCGACCCTGCACACCCACCTCCAGGCGCACGGGGTGGGCCGCGACTACGTCGAATTGGAGCTCGCCGAGATGAATGAGGTCCGCACGGCCAAGACCGCGAGTCGAAGCGTCCTCGGTGTGATGAACGAGTTCAAGTTCCTCGCCGAGGTCGAGACCCAGTTCGTCAACGAGCACGATCTGTTGTCGCTGTCGCTGCGATTGGCCGAGACGCCGTGTAGCCCGCTCTACAAACGCCACATCAGCCCCGACCGCGAGCTTGCTGCCATCGTCCGCTCTCACCGGTGAGGATTCTTATTCAGACTTTCCTAGAAACTCTGAATAAGGAATGGTAGTCTTCCGTCATGGAACAACCGCGTCGACCGGGAGCAGCTCGCGAGGGCGACCCATGGGGCGCGGGAGATGATAATCCTGCCACGTCGACAGGCTGGCCGGCGGTCGAGTACGAGGAGCACGAGTGGGTCAGCTCGCTCGACATACCCCGCCGATGGCAGTCGACCTTCTCGGGTCCGTACCGGGCTGCGGTCGTCCCTAAGATCTGTCGGCTGGATCCCGTCCTGCCCGCAGCGACCGCGGCGCTTGCCGACGAGGCCACCGCCGAGCTCGCTCGCTTCGATGCGGAGATGGGGTCCGAGATCGCCCCGTTCGGGGCGATCCTGCTGCGTTCGGAAGCCGCGGCGTCGTCGCGCATCGAGAACCTGACAGCGTCCGCGAAGGCGGTCGCACTGGCAGAGCTCGGGGACACCTCGCGGAGCAACGCCACTGAGATCGTCGCCAACACGACAGCGATGACCGCGGCGATCGCGCTCGCCGATCGGCTCGACGCGCCAGCGATCCTGGCCATGCACGCCGCGCTGCTCGAACACCACGATCCGAAGATCGCCGGCACGTGGCGCAGCGCGCAGGTCTGGGTCGGCTCGAGCAGCTACGGGCCCCACACCGCAAGCTTCGTCCCGCCTCACCACACGCGGGTCGCGCCGGCGATCGACGACCTCGTCTGCTTCATGCACCGTGACGACCTGCCGGTGCTGTCGCAGGCCGCGATCGCTCACGCTCAGTTCGAGACGATCCATCCGTTTCCCGATGGCAACGGTCGAACTGGGCGGGCGATCGTCCACTGCTTGCTGCGAGGAAAGCGACTCACCCGTCAGGTGACCGTGCCGGTCTCCGCCGGACTGCTCACCGACACCGACCGGTACTTCGACGCGCTCACGTCGTACCGGGCAGGTGACGTTGAGCCGATCGTCGAAGGTTTCGCAGAAGCAAGCTTCGACAGCGTCGTCAACGGGCGCCAGCTCGTCAGCGATCTTCGCGCGATCCGTGCTGCGTGGAGCGAGGCGATCACAAGTCGACGCCAGGCGACCGTCTGGCGAGCACTCGACGTCGTCTTCCAACACCCGGTGCTCGACAACGCGCTCGTCCAGGGCGAGCTCGACGTCTCAGCAATGGGAGCCGACGCGGCGATCACCGAGCTCGTCGAGATCGGCGCGTTGCAGGAGATCACCGGTGGCCGACGCAACCGAAGGTACGCAGCGACCCAAGTACTCGCCGCGCTCGACGCCTTCGCGGAACGTGCCGGACGTCGGTCCCCGTGATTCGCCACGACCGAGGTCCGGGTCAGAATGCGGTGGCCCGTCGGAAGCGGAGGGGCGAGCTGGGTCGACTGCAAGATTCGTTGGCGAAAGTCGCTTCGGGCGTCGTCACGCTGCAAGAAATCCTGGCGAAAGTCGGTCTCGGCAACTCCTCGGAGTTGCCAACCCGTGCACGTCGACCGCGCGCCCAAGGGCGGGGCGTTCGGGCCGCTATTCGCGGCGCCGCGACGGCCTCAGACCCACCCGAGGTTCCGGCAATCTCGCGACCCGAACGTGCTCGGAAACGTGCGCCACGGCTTCTCGGCGTGCTCGTCGAGGTGCACACGCCGGCCGTCCCGCCAGATGTGGCTCGTCGCTCGGCCCTAGTGCCACGACGTCATCCGTCCGATTTCCGTCCTCGTGATCGCACGAGGGCATGCTCGGCGGACCAACGGACGGATGAAAGCGCTGGTGGGAGACCCCAATGTCGTCGGATCGTCCCAGCTCAATCGCCTTGTTGGACCGGGGAATGATCCTTCCGTCCATCGCCTGCATTTACCCTGGTAGATGGCACTTTTCGTGGAGCTGGGGGGAATCGAACCCTCATCCATCCATGTTCCCCCACCCTGGTCAGAGCGTTGTGCACCTGGTCACGGCCGGTTTTCGAGTGACCGTTGTTGACCGCAAGTGACCGCGAGTGACCGGTGTTCCCCGTCCTTTTCCCGTCCCGTCCGTCCAATTTCCGTCCTTCTGCGGGCACCGGGTTCGTTGGTACGGCGGACGCGACGTCACGGACAACTACCCGGATTGGTGACCGACTGCGGCGGCTCGGGCCGGG
>CALFRK010000037.1 GCA_937919625.1 uncultured Ilumatobacter sp. | reverse complement strand
AAAACTGCTTGTAGCTCTGCAACCAGTCACTCGGGAACGTGTCGCGAACCAAGTTCTGCTCGCCGATGACGATGAGTTCGCGCGCCGCTCGTGGGTTCCGTTCGTGGAGGAAATGATCGACCGCCGCGGTGAAGGACTCCGGATCGAACTCGACATGCCCCTTTGCATCGATCACAAAAGGATAGAAGTCGTACTCCTCGAGGCGCTTCTCAGTCGTTGGAGCCGGCCGACCCGAGGACCCGGCTCGGCTTCGCCCGACGAAGAAGAAAACGAATCCAACGGCGACAACGAGGACGATCACCACCCCAATATCCAACGCGCTCATCGACCCCTGCTTCCCGATTCGTTGCTTCACAATCTACACAGCGGAGCCGAGCCGAAAGAGAGCCAGTCTCGCTTGATGCCGATGATCGGGATATCAGCCGGCGCGTTCGAGTTGGATGCGCGGCTCGAGTCGGCCGACGCTCCCGCCACGTGCGCATGGTTCGAGCGGCACCTTTCGTTTACCAGCAAGGTGGTCCACGCCAGATGGAGCGGAGAAGCAGTTTGGGTGCCGTTGGGCGACCTCAAGTCGGGTTTGCCTCCCGCGCGATGAGTGGGGCAATTGGGAAACGGACGCACCGATCAAAACAGCGATGGACCTCGATACCGAGCTCGTTCTCCGAGGCTGATCCGTCATCCGAGTCAAACGGCGGGCGGTGGCCGGCGGGGGTCTCCATCAAGGGCCCCGCTCAGAATGCGGATTCATCCTGGTTCTGAATCGCCGCAAAGTCGATTCGGAACCACCGGGTGCACTCGAATCGACTCTCCGGCGATTCGGGACCACAGATTCGGGACCACAGATTCGGACCAGAGATTCGGGACCGGCGATTCGGGACCACAGGTGCAGGATCGGCACGCACCGAGCGCAACCACCAACGAACCCACCGAGCACCCTTTGCGCATGCCGTCCCGGGCCGGTGTCACCTCGTCAGATGGCGCCCAGCATTCGGGCCGCCTCGAGCGTGTTCTCGAGCAAGCAGCCGATCGTCATCGGACCGGTGCCACCAGGCATCGGGGTGATCGCTCCGGCGATCGCTTGGACGGCGTCGAAATCGACATCACCGACGATGCCTGATTCGGACCGCGACACACCGACATCTATCACGGCCGCGCCAGGCTTGACGTGTTCGGCAGTGATCATGTGGGCCTGGCCGGCAGCGGCGACGAGGATGTCGGCCTGGCGGCACACCTCGATCATGTTCGGCGTCCGCGAGTGCGCCAACGTGACGGTGGCATCGACGCCCTTGCGGCTGAGCAGCAATACCTGCGGCAAACCAACCAAGGTAGATCGGCCGACCACCACTGCCCGCTTGCCCTTGATCTCGACGCCGTACCGATCGAGCAGGCGCATCACACCGAGCGGCGTGCACGGCACATGCCCGGGAAGCCCACGCACGAGCCGCCCCATCGAACGTTCGGTGAGCCCGTCGATGTCTTTCTCAGGCGGAACCAGCGCCAGCACGGGTTCGGGGTCGAGATGACCTGGCAACGGCAGCTGTACCAAAATGCCGTGAACTGCCGGGTCGGCGACCAGTTCGGCAACGGCAGCTTCGACCTCGGCTTGAGTCGCGTCGTCGGGCAGTTCGACACCCTTCGAGATCAGGCCGGCCTCCTCGGCCTTCTTGTGCTTCATGCGCACATAGATCTGGCTCGGTCGATCACCGCCGACCAACACGGTTGCCAAACAAACGGCAGGCGAACCCATCGCTTCGATCTCTTGGCGCAGCCGGGCGACGATCTCGTCGCGCAACCGCTTGCCATCCATCAAGATCGCCCCGCCTGCGGTGCGTTCAAAATCATCCATGTCGGAAGTCTCCTCGATTTGTGTCGTCAGTACGCAGTTGCCAACGGGAACGTCGGCCGACCATCAGGACAGCCCGATGATCTCACCCTCGTCGTCGAAGTCGATCCGCGATGCCGCAGGTTCCTTGCTGAGCCCTGGCATCGTGCTCATCGCCCCACAGATCGGGTAAACAAATCCTGCGCCAACCGAAGCGCGGGCCTCGCGGACCGTAAGCGTGTGCCCGGTCGGTGCACCCTTTAGTGACGGGTCGCCAGAGATCGACAGGTGCGTCTTGGCAATGCACACCGGCAGGTTGCCGAACCCATTGTCCTCGTAGGTCTGCAACTGCTTGTTGGCGGCAGCCTCGTACTCGACCCGCTCGGCCCCGTAGATCGTCGTAGCGACCTTTTCGATCTTCGTCTTGAGACTGTCTGTGTCGGCGTACAGGAAGTGGAATCCACTCTCCTCCTCACATGCCTCGATCACCGCCTGGGCCAGATCGGTGGCGCCGGCGCCACCATCGCTGAAGTGTGTGCACACGGCCACACGGGCACCCATGCTTTCGGCGATCCGGCGGATTGCGTCGTGCTCACTGGCGTGATCGGTCGGGAACCCGTTGATCGCCACAACCGGCGTGACGCCGTGGGCCTTGACGTTCTCGATCTGCTTGCGCAAGTTGGCTGCACCGGCGGCGACATCGTCTGGATTCTCGGCGAGCAGGTCGTCGGGCAACGGTTTGCCGGCGACGATCTTGTACTTGCCCGAGTGCGCCTTGAGGGCACGTACCGTGGCCACCAACACCGCCGCGTCGGGCACAAGGCCAGAGGCGCGACACTTGATGTTGAAGAACCGCTCGGCACCCATGTCGGCACCGAACCCGGCCTCGGTGATGAGGTAGTCGCCACCACGGATACCGATCAGATCTCCGATCACCGACGAGTTGCCGGTGGCGATATTGCCAAACGGGCCGGCGTGCACGATCACCGGCGTGTTCTCGATCGTCTGGAGCAAGTTGGGCAACAGCGCTTCACGCATGATGACGGCCATCGATCCGGCGCCCTTGATCTGCTCGGCTGTGACCGGCTGGCCGGCCTTGGTGTAGCCGACCACGATGCGACCAAGCCGCTCCCGCAGGTCATCTGGAGAATTGGCCAATGCCAGGATCGCCATCACCTCTGACGCGGCGGTGATGTCGAAGCCGGTCTGGCGTACGACGCCGTCCATCTTGCCGCCTAGGCCGATCACGATGTTGCGCAGAGCACGATCGTTGACGTCCAGAACGCGGCGCCACGTGATGTTGTCGAGGTCGAGCCCGAGTTCATTCCCGTGGTGCAAGTGATTGTCGACCATCGCCGACAACAGGTTGTGGGCGGCGGTGACGGCGTGAAAGTCGCCGGTGAGGTGCAGGTTCAGAAGCTCCATTGGGATCACCTGGCTGTAGCCACCACCGGCGGCGCCACCCTTGATGCCGAACGTCGGGCCCATCGACGGCTGGCGCAGCGACAGCACGGCGTTCTTTCCAACATGTTTCATTGCCTGGCCAAGACCCACCGCAGTCGTGGTCTTGCCTTCGCCGAGCGGGGTCGGTGTGATCGCCGTGACCACTACGTACTTGGCCTTCGGACGGTCGCTCAGCTCGTCGATCGCGTCAAGGCTGATCTTGGCGAGCTCGGTGCCGTACGGACTGAGCAAGTGCTTTCCGATGCCCATCATGGCGGCGATTTCTTGCATCGGCTTGGGCGTTGCCGCTCGGGCGATGTCGAGGTCGGTCGGAAAGGACATACGGAAACACTCCCAGAGATCAAGAACCACGTAGAAGTACGCGAATCGGTATGGCAAGTCTCGCACAGGCGGCGCCTGATCCACAATACGGAATCGTTCCGCCTGGTGGAACCGCGACGTGCGCGCCTGAGCTAGAGTTTGGTACATGGCACGCCATCAGCACCGGCCGATGCAGAGACTCACCCAACCGCTAGTGCGCCAGGATGGTGTGCTGCGGCCAGCCACGTGGGACGAAGCACTCGCGCGAGCAGCCAATGGCTTCCGCAGAAATCGAGACACCCTCGGTGGAGCGTCGATCGGTGTATTCTCGTGCTCGAAATCGACCAACGAGATGAACTTCATCGCCCAGAAGTTGGCGAGAACGGCACTCAATACCAACAACATCGATTCCTGTAACCGAACTTGACACGCCCCCTCGGTGGTCGGTCTGGCCACAGTGTTCGGAGCGGGCGGCGGAACCTCGTCGTATCAGGAAGCCGAAGCGGCCGACGTGATCGTGATGTGGGGTTCGAACGCCCGTAATGCCCACCCGATCTTCTTCCATCACGTGCTCACGGCGATCAACAATGGCGCCAAGCTGTATTCGGTCGATCCGCGCCGCAGTGAGACCGCCCAGTTCGCCGACCGCTGGCTCGGGCTGCATGTCGGCACCGACATCGCACTCTCCAACACGATCGCCCGTGAGATCATCCATGCCGGGCTCGTCAACACGAGCTTCGTCGAGCGTGCCACCACCGGCTTCGACGAGTATGCCAAGTCGGTCGAGCCGTGGACGCTCGACCGAGGCGAACAGGTCACCGGTGTGCCCGCCGACGCGATCCGCGAGCTGGCGCACGCCTACGCCACGGCCAACGCAGCGCAGCTGTGCTGGACACTGGGCATCACCGAGCACCACAACGGCGTCGACAATGTGCTGTCGCTGTGCAACCTGGCGATCCTGACCGGGCAGGTCGGGCGGTTCGGTGCCGGACTGACGCCATTGCGAGGACAGAACAATGTGCAGGGTGGCGGCGACATGGGTGCCCTCCCCAACAAGCTGCCGGGCTTCCAAGACGTCATCGACGAACAGGCACGCGCCAAGTTCAACGCCGAGTGGGGCGTATCCGTGCCCGCCGAAAACGGCTGGCACCTGACCGAGATGTTCGAGGCGATGGAGCGCGGCGACCTGCGTTCGGCGTTCGTGATCGGCGAGAACCCTGCCCAGTCAGAGGCCGACGTCAGCAAAGCCGTCGAGCTGCTGTCGCAACTCGACCACCTCGTAGTACTCGACATCTATCTCACCAAGACAGCCGAACTTGCTGACGTAGTGCTTCCGGGCTCGGCGTCGTGGTGCGAGTCTGACGGAACCGTCACAAACTCCGAGCGTCGGGTGCAACGCGTCCGCAAGGCACTCGAGCCCCCTGGCCAGGCGCGCGACGACATCGACATCCTGCTCGACCTGGCGCGTCTGCTCGGTCACGACTGGCACTACACCGACCATGAAGAGATCTGGAACGAGCTCCGCAGGCTTTCCCCCATGCACGCCGGCATGTCGTGGGCTCGCCTTGAAGAACTCGGCGGGATCCAGTGGCCGTGCCCGTCCGACGACACACTCGAACCGCCCTACCTGCACGGTCGCCTGTGGGCTGACGATCCGGCCGACCGGGGGCGCCCGGCGCCCTTCAGCGTAGTCATCGACGACCCGCCGGTCGAGTCGCTGAGCGAGCAGTATCCGCTGCGCCTCACAACCGGTCGCCGACTCGACTCGTACAACACCGGTGTGCAGTCGGGCGGCTACAGCAGCCCCAACCGGCTCGGCGAAACGCTCGACCTCTCCCCCGAGGATGCCCAGCAGCTCGGTATCTCCAACGGCGAGCAGGTGCGGATCAGCTCAGCCCGCGGCATGGTCGAAGCCCCGGCCCGAATCGACCAGGGCCTGCGGCCGGGGCTGGTGTTCATGACGTTCCACTTTCCCGATGAGGTCGATGTAAATCAGCTCACGATCGATGCCACCGACCCCAAGTCAGGCACCGCCGAGTTCAAGGCCGCCGCCGTCCGCATCGACAAACTTGTCGAGGTTGGTACCCAATGGATCTGAAAACTCGCGGCGTACCCCCCACCGATCACGAACGAGCAGCCATCGACGCTGTGCTCGGCCCGCAACCCGAACGCAATCTCCACGACGTCAGCGGCGGTCATCAGTTGCGTGACCGCCGCCATCTGTTGCTGCCCGCGCTGCACGCCGTGAACGACCGCGTCGGGTGGATCAGCCAAGCGGCGATCGACTACATCGCCGAACGTCTCGACGCCTCGCCGGCCGAGATCTATGGCGTGGCCAGTTTCTACGCCCTGTTTTCGCTGACCGAACGCCCGACACACCAGATCCACGTGTGCATCGACCTCGCCTGCCGCTCGAACGGCGGACTGGTCGAGGCCGACCTCCCGAACGGCGCCCACCCCTCGCCGTGCCTAGGTCTGTGCGAACGTGCACCCGCCGCCTACGTCACCACCGCCGGCGAGACCACGCTCCAGGTAGTCGCCGGACACGTAACACCTGTCGACATTGCACGATGGGCAGGCGGCGACACGCCCGACCCCGAGCCCGAGCCAGCGGCGGCGGTTCGTCAAGCCGGTGACGAATCGCTGGTTCTGCTCCGTCGCGCCGGGCGGATCGATCCACTCGACCTCGACGCGTATCTGGCCGATCGGGGTTTCGCCGCCCTTGAGCGAGCACGCCAGCTCGGCCCGCAGGCAACCATCGCTGCCATCAGCGGATCTGGCTTGACCGGTCGCGGCGGCGCCGGGTTCCCGACCGGCCGCAAGTGGGATGCCGTGCGCACCCAGCCGGCTACGCCGCACTATCTCGTGGCGAACGCCGACGAGTCCGAGCCAGGTACTTTCAAGGACCGGGTTCTGATCGAGACCGACCCGTTCGGACTGATCGAGTCGATGTGCATCGCCGGCCACGCCACTGGGTGCGAGATCGGATACGTCTATCTCAGGGGCGAGTATCCGCGACCGCTCGCCACCTTGCAGCAGGCGCTGGATACATGCCGCCGGCGCGGTCTGCTTGGCGGCGACACAGGGTTCGAGATCACGATCGTCAAGGGTGCGGGCGCCTACATCTGTGGCGAGGAGACGGCGATCTTCAACTCGATCGAGGGTTACCGGGGCGAGCCCCGCAACAAGCCACCGTTTCCATTCCAGGTCGGGCTGTTCGGACAGCCGACAGTCGTCAACAATGTCGAGACGCTGATGAATGTGCCGTCGATCATTCTCGATGGTGTCCAGGCCAACCGGCGGTTGTTCTGCCTGTCAGGTGCGGTTGTAAAACCCGGTATCTACGAGGCCCAGCTCGGCCTAACACTCGGTGAACTGATCGAGCTCGCCGGGGGTTTGCGGGCGGGATCGGTGCTGCAAGCGGTGCTGCTCGGCGGTGCCGCCGGCGGTTTCGCAGGCCCGGGCGACCTCGACCTCGTGCTCGATCTCGAGAGCACTCGGGCGGCCGGCCTGGCACTCGGATCCGGGGTGGTGATGGTGCACGATCAACACGTCGATCTGGTCGATCAACTCAAGCGGATTGCCGCCTTCTTCCGCGACGAATCATGCGGGCAGTGCGTGCCGTGCCGGGTCGGCACAGTTCGCCAGGAAGAGGCGATCGATCGGCTGGCGTCCAGCTCGGACCGTTCGGTCGATCTGGCACTTCTCAGCGATATTGGCCAGGCCATGAAAGATGCCAGCATCTGCGGCCTCGGCCAAACAGCCCACAGTGCGATCGAAACGGCGATCGTCAGACTGGGGGTCTTCTCATGAGCCAGCCAGCCAACCAGTTTGGAGATGTGCCAGGCACATCTCCCAACTCGGTCGCCTTGTCGATCGACGGTAGCGAGGTCACCGTGCCGGACGGCACCACGATCCTCGAGGCGTGCGGCGGCAAGGGCTGCGACATTCCAACGCTGTGCTACGGCGACACGATCACGCCCAAGAACGCCTGCCGTGTCTGCATGGTCGAGGTCGAGGGCTCGCGTGTGCTCGTGCCGTCGTGTTCGCGGCAGGTCGAAGCCGACATGGTCGTGCACACACGGTCCGAACGTGTTGATCACGCCCGCAAGATGGTGCTCGAGTTGCTCGGTTCCTCCGTCGACCTGTCGCTGACCGAACATGTCGATGACTGGTATGCCGAGTATGGCGCCGACCCAAGCCGCTACGGCCCCGACGCGGCGACAGTGGCGCAGCCGGTCAAGGTCGACAACGATCTCTACATTCGTGATTACGCCAAATGCATCTTGTGCTACCAGTGCGTCGACGCCTGCGGCGAGCAGTGGCAGCACAGCTTCGTGATCGATATCGCCGGGCGCGGGTTCGACGCCCGCGTGTCGACCGAAAACGATGTCTCACTCCCCGATTCAGCGTGCGTGTACTGCGGCAACTGCATCCAGGTTTGCCCAACCGGCGCCCTAATGTTCAAAAGCGAATACGACATGCGTCAAACAGGCACCTGGGAACCCGAGCGTCAGACCACTACCGACACGATCTGTGCCTTCTGCGGCGTCGGCTGCAACCTGACTCTGCACGTGCAGGACAACACGATCATCAAGGTGTCGTCGCCCTCCGACAGCCCGATCACGCATGGCAACCTGTGCATCAAGGGCAGGTTTGGCTTTCAACACGCCCAAAACCGTCCCGACAGCGCCGGTTGAGTTGGACGGTGGGACCGCCGATCAGGCGTCGACAGATTCGCGCCGCGCACCCGACAACGCTGGCTTGGCTGGCGTCGATGCGCCACGGAAATAAAACCACAGCGTCGGAATCAGATACACGAAATAGCTGACGAATCGGATCCGCTCGGGGTGGTCGCTCCAGCCGAACAGACCTTTCAGAAAGTCGAACGTGGTGCCTTCGTGCAACGGGCCGGACGTGATGTTCCACACGGAATCGCTGTACCAGGCGCCCTCGAACTCGAAGAACTCACGAAACTCGTGGACACCCTTGGCGAACAGTCCGGCAGCGAACAGGATCAGCAGCAGTCCAGTCCAGTTGAAGAACTTGCGGAGGTCGACGCGGTCGCTGCCGAGGAAGAACAGATAGCCGAGCACCGAGGCGATCGCCAAGCCGATCAGACCACCGACGACGACTTCGGCGCCAGAGGCGCTAGACGTTTCTGCGCCCAACAAGAAGAGCACCGTCTCGAAACCCTCGCGGGCGACGGCGACGAAAGCGATCACAGCAAGCGCGACGCCCGACTGATCAATCGCGGCATCGATCTTGCCGTGCAGCTCGGAAGCTATCCCGCGGGCGTTGCCGCGCATCCAAAAGATCATCCAGGTCAGCACACCGACCGCGGCAAACGCCAGGGCGCCCTCGATGAACTGCTCCCACTTGCCCTCGAACTCGCCTACCACCCGATAAAAGATGAAGCCCGTGATCACAGAAACGACAGAAGCTGCAGCACTGCCCGCCCAGATCGAGCCGAGCCGATCGCCGCGACCGGTCTTGCGAAGATAAGCGACGATGATCGCCAACACCAGCGCGATCTCGAGGCCTTCACGAAGGGTGATGAGCAGGCTTGATCCCATGAGGGTGCATGTTAGGCAGCCCTACCACATTTTGGCAACTGCCCTAACCAAAAATTCAGCCGGCCAAGCGCCGGCTGCGTCGTCAGACCTCAGACGGTGGCGGAAGTGAACGTCACGGGCACCGAAAGCTGCTCGGCGGTGAGGTGACACTTAGACGTGTGACCGTCGGCGAGCTCGATCGTGTCTGGATCGGTGATATCGCACAGCCCCATGATGACCCGATGACAGCGAGTGTGGAACACACACCCCGACGGCGGATTGGCCGGGCTGGGAATCTCACCCGTGAGCGGGATTCGAGGACGCGCGTCTCCGTCGATACTGGGCACCGCCGACAGCAGCGCTTCGGTATATGGATGGTTCGGTCCTGCGAAGATCTGATCGGTCGTGCCCAACTCCATGATCCGCCCCAGATACATGACGGCGATCCGGTCGCTCAGATACCTCACGACACCGATGTCGTGGGTGATGAACAGGTAGCTGGTGCGTTCGTCGTTCTGCAGATTGGCAAGCAAGTTGAGAATCGCCGCCTGCACCGACACGTCGAGCGCACTCGTCGGTTCGTCACACACCACAATCCTGGGGTCGCCGGCGAACGCCCGAGCGATCGCAACGCGCTGCTTCAGGCCACCCGACAGCTGGCGCGGCTTCATCTCGAGGTGGCGCTGCGACAGTCGCATCGCTTCGGCCAGGTCGTTGACCTTCTTGTCGGCCTCGGCACCGTGGATACCGGCCAGCTTGGTGACCGAGCGGTGGAGAATCCGTCGAACGGTCCACATCCGGTTGAGCGCCGAGTCGGCGTTCTGAAACACCATCTGGAAGGCGCGAATCGATTCGACCCGACGATCGGTCGCTTTGTCTTTTACCAAACGTCCGTCGAGATGAATCGAGCCGCCCTGGTCGGGCTCGTGGATACCGAGCAGTGTCTTCGCCAGGGTCGACTTGCCGGAACCCGACTCGCCGACGAGACCGAGCGTCTCGCCCTCCTTGAAGCCGAGGTCGATGCTGACCAGCGCCGGCACGTCGTTACCACGCTGGCGGAACGTCTTGGAGACAGCGGCCAGCTTCACGATCGTGTCGGTGCCGATGTCGAAGTCGTTGTTCTCGTGCTCTGGCGGCTTGATCTGGTCGATCTTGTCGGCGTGATGGCAGCGGGTCCAGTGTCCGTCACTGCGGTCAACGATCGGCGGCACCTCGTTGCGGCAGATGTCGTCGGCCAGCGGGCAGCGATCGACGTAGACACACGTCGGCAGATCGGTGCCGATCAGCGGCAGGTTGCCGGGGATCGTGAACAAGGAACGGTCGGTCTTGCGCACGCCGTGCCGCGGGATCGAGTTGAGCAGGCCCATCGTGTAGGGGTGGCTCGGGTTGTCGAACACCTCTTGGACAGTGCCCTCCTCGACCACGCGTCCGGCGTACATGACGCCGACCCGATCGCACATGGTGCGGATCACGCCCAGGTTGTGAGCGATCAACAAGATCGCGGCGTGGGTCTCCGAGCGCAGATCGCGCACGAGGTCGAGCACCTCGGCTTCGACCGTTGCGTCGAGACCTGTGGTTGGCTCGTCGAGCACGAGCAACTTCGGATCACCAGCCAGCGCCATTGCGATCACGACACGCTGCAGCATGCCGCCGGATAGTTCGTGTGGATAACGATCGAGCACACGCTCGGGGTCGGCGATCTTTACACGACGAAGCGCCTGGCGGGCACTGTCCTTGGCTTCGATCTTGGACTGACCAAGAATCCGGAAACACTCGGCGACCTGCACCCCGATCCGAAGCGCTGGATTCATCGCTTGAACCGGGTCTTGGTAGACCATCGACGCCTTGGTCATTCGGAACTCTTGAAGCTCCTGGGTTGACATGGCCGTCACGTCTTGTCCGTCTGCGAGCACGCGACCACCCTGGATGACGGCGTTGCTCGGCATATAGCGCATCGCCGCGTACGCGGTGGTCGACTTGCCGCAGCCCGACTCGCCGACAAGGCCATACGCCTCGCCGGGCTCGACATGAAATGTGACGCCGCGCAGCACGCCGCGTGGCACACCTCGCACGGTATACGCCAGCTGAAGATCCTCGATCGCCAGGGCGGGGACGGTGCCGGATGTTTGCGGGCTGTCGCTCATGAGCTCTCCACTACTGACTGCACAGCGTCGGCAATCAAGTTCACTGCGATGACAAGGCTGGCGATCGCCATTGCCGGGAAGAATGTCGACCACCAGTAGCCCGACACGATCGAGTTGTAGTTGTCACTGACTTGAGAACCCCAGTCGGGAGAAGGTGGCGGCGGGCCGGCACCCAGAAACGACAGGGTGGCGACGGTGAACACGGCATAACCGATACGAACGGTCAGCTCGACAACGATCGGCCCCGACACATTCGGAAGGATCTCGCGGAACATAATGAACGGTGTCGATTCACCCCTCAGCTTGGCGGACTCGACATAGTCGAGTTCGGACTCTGCGAGTACGGCCGACCGCACCGTGCGGGCGACGACCGGCGTGAACAGCGTTGCCACGACGCCGATCACGACCACGTTCGAGTTGCCGAGCGTGGTCACCGCCAACAGTCCGAGCAACACCACGGGCAACGACAGGAACGACTCGACGATACGACTGGCGACGGAGTCGAACCAGCCCCGCAGGTAGCCCATGAACATGCCGAGAATCACGCCACCGATGACGCCCAGAATGGCAGCGATCGGAGCGATCTTGAGCACGTCACGGGCACCGGCGATCACACGCGACAACACGTCGCGACCACCCTTGTCGGTACCGAACGGGTGGGACCAAGTCGGCGACGAGTTCAGGTCGCCGCGAAAGTTGAGCGGGTCGAACGGAGCAAGCAGATTACCGAACAGGGCACAGACCACCCAGATCAAGGCGATCGTCATGCCAATGATGAACGACGGGCGGCGCCGGATCAGGCGCCAGGTCTCTTTCCGAGCGAGCTTGCGTTCGTTGGCGCCGGCAGCCGCAGAACTCGACGCTGCGTTGCCGCTATTGAGAGCGGGGTCGATCTCACTCATGAGCCACCATCCAGTCGAACTCGTGGGTTCAAGAAGGCGATCAGCAGGTCGGCCAGCAAGGTCGACACCATGTAGATCATGCCGACGATCAACACGGTCGTCTGCAGGACTGGGATGTCTTTCTTGCCGACTGCGTTCAACATCAATGTTCCGAGGCCGGCATAGTTGAACACCTTCTCGACACCGATGATGCCGCCAAAGAGATACCCGATCTGGACACTGATCACCGTGATCGTCGGAGCCAGGGCATTGCGCAAGACATGTTTTCGCATCACCTGGCCGGAGTCGAGACCCTTCAAGGTCGCCGTGCGCGTGTAGTCGGCGTGCAACGCCGTGATCACGCCGGCGCGTGTCATGCGGGCGATGTAGCCGAAGTATGAGATGACCATCGCCATCGCAGGCAACAGCAGATACTCGAGCTGACCAAACAGGCTGGTTCCGGATGGCACGTTGGCATAGACCTTTCCGACCTTCCAGTTCACGGCGAATACAGCCAGCAGCACAGAGGCGGTGACGAACTCGGGCACAGACGACGAGGCGAGACCTGCATTGACGACCACGCGGTCAGCCAGCTTGTCTTGGCGGCGAGCAGCGAAGATACCGGCCGCGATCGAGATCGGAATTGTGATGATGAACGCCAGCAGAGCCAACTTGGCAGAGCGACCGAGCGAGGGCAGGATCAGATCCATCACCGGACCACCGCTTTGGAACGAATCGCCAAAGTCGAACGTGAACAGGTTCTTGATCGACCTGAAGTACTGCTCGATCAGGGGTTTGTCGGTGCCGAGCTTGGCGTTGTAAGCCCTGACGTCTTCGAGTTTGGCCGTTGGGCCGAGCACACGGCGACCGACGTCGCCGGGCAGCACGTTGACGAGCATGAAGACGATCGTCGCCAGCATCCACAAAGTGATGATGATCGCCCCGAGTCGCTTCAGGAGATACCGTCGCATCGCCTCACCCCCCAGTGAAGATTACCGAATTGGAATGGGCGGTCGCCCGCACCGCCGGAGCGTTCGCTGAAAGCGAACGCTCCGGTCGAGTGCAGAACGGCCGAACCGAGGTGGATCACGCCGTGAAGCCGGCCTTACCGCAGTAGTAGTGGCCGAGGCCCGTGGTAACGATGCCCTGCACGTTGTTCTTGTACGCCGTCAGCGTGTGGTAGAAGTACGGGATCACGTACGGGATGTCGTCGTGGGCGATCTTCTGCACGAGCTTGATCGCTTCCTTGCGACTGGCGAGGTCTACCGTGGCCTGATAAACCTTGACCGCCTCGTTGAACTCTGGCGAATTGTAGTGCGCCGAGTTCCACTCGCCGGTCGCGTAGGCGGCCACCAGATAACGGTCGGGCGTGCCACGGTTGCCGTAGTCGACGATGCCGAAATCAGCACCTCCGTCGCAGCCCGTCGGCTCTACGGTGGAGTCGTAGACGAGACACCACCGGTCGTAGAACGTGGCGGTGCTCTCGACACCGAGCGTGATGTCCATGCCGATGTCCTTGAGTTGCGACTGCACCACCTCGGCCAGCAGCGCGATCTCCTGAAGGTCAGGTGCATACATCGTGACCGCCAACCCGGGAACCCCTGCCTCCTCGAGCAGTGCCTTGGCGCGCTCGATGTCGCGCTCACGCTGAGGCAATGAGGCGTCGAAGAACTCGTACGCCGGAGCGATCGGGTGGTCGTTGCCGATGTCGCCACGGCCCTGGAGCACCTGCTCGATCAGCTTGCTACGGTCGATTCCGATCGCCACCGCCTCACGGATCTTGTGGCCGTTGTCGCCGCTGAACATGCCCTCGCGTACGTTGAACCAGATCTGGCGATGGCCAGCGCCACGAGTCGACTCGACGGTGACGGCATCGCTGCTGAACAGCGCATCGGCGTCGGACACGGCGAACTGGATCACAGCTTCGACCTGGTCACCGAGCAAACCGTTGATCTGGGTGGCGTTGTCGTCGGAGAAGACGATCTCGAGACGATCGAGATATGGCACGCCGCCCCACCAGTCCTTGTTGGCGGTGTAGTTGGCACCCGTGGCGAGGTCGAAGCTCTCGAGGATGAAGGCGCCGGTGCCGTCGGGGCGCTGATCGAACAGGGTGCCGAGTTCGTAGTCGGCGGGCGTGATCGAGGCCTGCGGATTGTACGGCGAGAGCAGGTACGGGAACTGGCCGTCGGCATTGAGAAGCGTGACCTCGACGGTGAAATCGTCGAGCGCCTTGACCGAGTCGGGGGTGATCGACGCCCCCAGGTTCGCCCCGGCGAGACGACCGAGCGACGCCACGACATCGGCAGAGGTGAAGGGGCCGCCGGTGTGCCACTTGACGCCTTGACGCAAGATGAAGGTCCACACACTGCCGTCGGCGTTGGGGCTCCACGACTCGGCCAGCATCGGTGCCAGCGCGGCACCTTCGCCCTTGCCACACAGGTACTCGAACGACTGGACGACCGGTGTGTAACTGCCGATGTTGTCCATCGCCACCGGGTCGAGTGGGCTTCCGGGACGCTGGGAAGCGATCCGCATCGTGCCGCCTTGCTGAATTCCGCCGGAGGGCACCGGCGCATCGGTGGCTGCCGGAGCGTCGTCGCCGCCGGCCGTTACGGCTGGCGCTGACGTATCGTCGTCGCCGCCGCAGGCGCTGATGATGCTGCCCAATGCGGTGACGCTCAGGCCGAGTACCGAGCCTCGCACCAACAACGTGCGGCGCGATATGCCACCTGACGCATAGGTATCGATCAGGTCGTTCTCAAGCGGTCCGACCTCGCTCTTCATATCGCGGAGCTGTGAACGGTTCATGTGTTTCCCCCTACAGATATCTTCGTGGCGCCGTTGGCACCGACGCCGAGACTCTAGCCAAGCCGGAGCGGCAGAGCAACATCAGAGCGATCGAGCGTTATGCAGCAGGTCCAAGAATATTCCTGGTACAGCTGTTCCATCGATGGGCCATTGGCGATGTCGACGAAGACTTATCGACGGTGCTGCTCGAGACGATCTGCGCCGGCATCGATGCCTGGCAGCTGCGCCTGCAACTGGCCAAGCTGCTCGGCCGCCAGTTCGGTGACGATCTCTTCGACCTCGGTCCAAGACCGCGCCCGCGGGCCTTCGACGATGGCACCGTTATACGGCTGCTCGAAGACGATGACGGTGTTACCGGCCGCCCGCAACTGGGCGATGTTGTGCGGCGCGTCGTCGATGTAGGCATCCGCCTCGACCTGTGGTTTGGCACCTAGGAAACACAGGTCGCGATAGGGAATCCTGTTGTTGTCCAGCCACGCCGCCGTGTCGGCGACCGCCTTCTCGTGGCCCCAGTGCACATACAGCCGGTGGGTGATGATGCGGATCCAGATCCCGGCATCGGACAGCCGCCACAATGCGTCAGCGGCACCCTCGATCACCGGCATCGTTCGGAACATGTCGTACTCCATCACGGCGATGCGGTGATAATGCGAATACTCGTCGGGTCCGAATCCCCATTCGTGAAAGTCCCACGAGCGTTCCAACGGCATCGTTTCAGGGTCGACGCCCCGCAACTCAGCCATGATGTCTCGAAAGCGTCGGGTGTGGTCACCGACGACCCCGTCGAGGTCGACACCCAAAATGAATGCGTTCGAGGTCGTTGCCACGGCTTCAGCCTGCCAGAGTTGACCCATGACCCAACGTTCGCGGCTCAGACTCGGCATCGATCTCGACGGGGTCGTGGCCGACTTCAACGCCGGGTGGATCGAACGCTACAACGCCCAGTTCGGATCCGACCTGCTGCCCGAACACGTCGACATCTGGGACGCTCCCACATTGCTGACCCACTTCACCAACATGAGCGAGTTCTGGTCGTGGGCGCGCACGGCTGGCAGCGGAGCCTCGATCTTCCGGGTGTTGCAGCCCTATCGCGGGGCGATCGAGGCGCTCGAGCGGCTGGCCCGGCGCGACCGTATTGTGATCGTCACCACCAAGCCCGGATTCGCGATTCACGACACGTTCGAGTGGTTGGCCGAACATCGGGTGCCGACGACCGAGGTGCACATCGTCGACGACAAGTCAGAAGTCGCGTGTGACATCTATCTCGACGACGCCGACCACAACATCGAGGCACTCCTGCACGCCAGGCCCAACTCGCTCGTGTGTCGATACGTTCGGCCCTGGAGCACCTCTCACGCGGGGGCCGTCGATGTTGCCGACTGGAGCGAGTTCGAAAACCAGGTCGAGCAGTTCCGCACGTCAGTCGGCGGGGAGTAAGGTCAATGTGCACCCCTCCGTCCGGCGGGGTGTCCGTGAACAGACATTTTGGAGGATCGATGCGATCACGACGATTCGCAGGAGCGCTTCTGGCACTCACCCTGGTCACCGCCGCCTGCGGCGGTGACGACGACGCAGCTGACACAACCGACGCACCAGCGGCCACCGACGCACCAGCAGCCACCGACGCACCAGCAGCCACCGACGCACCAGCAGCCACCGACGCACCACCGGCCACCGACGCACCACCGGCGACCGACGCACCA
>CALFRK010000036.1 GCA_937919625.1 uncultured Ilumatobacter sp. | reverse complement strand
TGCTCTGATTGGTGGGGAGTGCTCTGATTGGTGGGGAGTGCTCTGATTGGTGGGGTTCAGGCTGTGAGGCGCCGGTACAGCTGCTCGGCTGGGCCGCGTCCGTAGCGGCGTTGGTACCACACGGCGGCCGATGTGGCTGCCAGCCAAAACACGAGGGTGCACGCCAGAGCCGTGCCGATCCCGCCCGGTTCGACGATATCGAGCCAGTCGACCGACAGATTGAACGCCAGCGCGTGGGCGAGATAGATCGTCAATGACATCTGCCCGGCGTGCTGGAGAGCGTTGACTGCCGGGGTGCTGCTGAACCGGTCGGCGATCCACGAGATCACGACGAACGCAATCAGGGCCGTGCCGAGTGCGCTGGCCGTGTAGGCGAGGCCGCGTTCGAATGGATCGTCGCTCAACACGATCAGTGTCCGTTCACTTTCGGCGGCCGAGTTGGCGAGCAGCGCTCCTGCGTACAACGTGAACCCGGCGCTTGCTGCGGCGGGGCGCCACCAACTCGTTTCAAGTATTCGGCCCAGCAGCATTCCTGCGCACAACAGGGCCAGCCATGGCAGCAACGGGTGGGTGCCGTTGACGAACAGATCGAATAACAGTCCGCGAGGTGAGCGAGCGCCAGGGTTGGTCAGCCAACTTGTTGAGTGGTCGTCGAGTGACCGTTCGAAGCGCCACCAACGAATCGACCATCCGGCGAGCGCTGCCGTCACGCCGACCAGCATGATCCATCTAGCTCGCAGCGTGAATAGCGCAGCCGCCAACACGAACATCGCCCCGTAGTACGGCAGGATCGTGCCGGCCCATACGAAGTCGAACAGCAGGCCGCCCGCGTACAGCAAGAGACCACGACGAACTAGTCGCCACCGCATCTCAGCGATGCGGTCAGCGTCGCCGACGGAGCTGTTGGTCATCAATGTGACGCCGACGCCGGCGGTCAACACGAAGGTGGCTGCGAATCGGGTCGAGAGCGGACCCGTCCAAGGATCGAAGAGGTCGTAGAGGGCTCCGCCATCGCTCTGAGCACCCCGGATGATGAGGTAGCCGTGATAGTTCATCATCAAAACGCCGGCCATGGCCAGCGCCCGAACGACGTCTGGACCCGGCTTGCGTGACGAAATATCCAAGCGGCGCCCGATCAGGTCCAACGCAACTGGTCGGCGTTGGTCATTGTGAGCGGGCGTTGCAGATCGACCCAGCCGCCGGTGATTGGGCACGGGTCACCGGCGGGTACGAACACCATCGAGGTGTGCATGTGAGAGGGCTCGAGCAGGTCGAGCCGGTGGCGGTCGAAGTGGAACGGACTGCGCCCGTTGGCGTTCGGTGTGATCCCGTTGGCTGTGCCGGCCCCGACCATGACGAGCGTTCCGTCACCGGAAACCTCGGTCAGCCGGTATCCGGCGCGATCACCTGCGGCGATTGGGCGTGTGTCGAGCACGTCGGCTTCGAGCTTGAGTGCCTCGCGATCACCGTGCCAGAGGTAGGTGCCGAGCCTCAGCTTGTATCGATGGCTGGTCGGCAGGGTCTCATAAGTGGTGGGGGCGAGATGGCTGACCCAGACGTCGAGCGAGGGATCGATATCTGGGAGGTAGCGAACGATGTCGGAGCGATGGGCACTGTCGTCGCCGGCGAGCGGAGGGTGGATCGACACGCCGACTGTGCGCAGCCCAGCCTGTTGAGCGGCGGCGACGAGTTGAATCCCACCTCCGTAGCGGAGCATGCTGCTGGCGAGCTTGACGATCACACGGCCGCCCCAACCCTGTAGGGCGGCGATGTGCGTCTCGTTGCCGACCGTCAGCACCGGCTCGGTCGAATCGGGTGCGGTGAGTGTAGGTGTGAGCACGACCGGGGTCGCCTGGTCGGGTAGGCCGCCGAGTTCGTGCACGGTTCCGACGGCGATGATCGAGGAGAGCTTCATGGCGGCGACCGCCAGACCTTCGCGGCCGAGTCCGTAACCGTTGCCTTTCACCACCGGCACCAGTTCGTTGACCGTGTCGGCCACGTATGTGACGTGATTCCACCAACGGGTGCGGTTGACGGTCAGCCGGACGGTCACGTTTGCACGGTAGTGGCTCGGATCGGCCGAGCGGTGGCGGATCACCAACTCCCCGGCCTCGGTTCAGGACCCATCTCAGCGGCCTGGTCAATACCTGAGTAGTTTGATCGTATTTGTCGGGATAAGGTGGATTCCATGGACAAGTTGTTCCAGTTCCCTGACCCGGTCAACGAGACGTCGGCGCGTGTGGTCGCTGCTGGCGTCGTCATCCAGGTGGTTGTCTTCGTGTTGTTCCGCGAGGGATGGTTGCTGGTGCCGCTGGTGTATGGCTTCCTGGCGAGGGTGCTGACCGGCCCGACGCTCAGCCCGCTCGGGCAGTTCGCCACGCGCATTGTCACCCCCAGATTGAAGATCGAGCACCGGCTCGCGCCGGGGCCGCCAAAACGATTCGCCCAGGGCATCGGGCTGGGCTTCAGCGGGTTGGCGGCGATCGGTTGGGCGGTGGGCGCGCCCGGGCTGAGCTATGTGCTGATCGGGCTGCTGGTGGTAGCGGCGTCGCTCGAATCGGTGCTTGCCGTGTGTCTCGGCTGCATCGCCTATCGCTTCATCTGGGAGTGCGAGGACTGCACCGACATCAGCGAACGGCTGCGGGTGGCACTGGCTTCGAGCGTCCCGGCCACGAGCTGATCTCGGGGACCAGTGGGCCGAGCGTTCGCTCGGCCAGCATTCCTTTCCAGAC
This sequence comes from uncultured Ilumatobacter sp., assembly GCA_937919625.1. Classification (GTDB taxonomy): domain Bacteria; phylum Actinomycetota; class Acidimicrobiia; order Acidimicrobiales; family Ilumatobacteraceae; genus Ilumatobacter. The sequence goes on along the minus strand of CALFRK010000036.1, from coordinate 49,726 downwards.
GCCGACCGAAAAGGCCAGATCATCGACGAGCCGCAACGGCTTGCGGGCGCTTACCGCAGCGGCCAGCAACACCTTGCGAGCCGACTTAAAACGGCAGGCTGCAACGACCAACAGTGGCCACCACGCCCTCCGCACGGCGGAGCCGATCTGATCGGCAGCACGCAGGTTGCCGAGTCCCGCTATCCGAAGTGCTGTGCGAGGCGGAATGTCTGGCAGCTTTTTGATCAGTGCGATCGCTGAGCCGGCACCGACAAGGGCGCCCGCCACCGGCCGACCGACCGCGCCGAGAGTCCATGCGGCGATGCTCCACCCGCTCATCCGAAGTGGGGCCACCGATCGTGGATGCCGCTTTGCCAGCGGCGCTGTTGACGAGCCATACCCGATTCGCTGACGGATCCACGACCTCGCATCGGGTCGTCGAGCGTGGCGCACCTCGCTGGCCGGTTCGTAGCGGCATACCCAGCCGGCATGGACGAGCCGCCACACAAGATCGACGTCTTCCCCGTATCGAAGCGAGGTGTCGAATCCTCCGATCTCTCTGACCGCGTCGGCGCGGCATACGATCGTTGCGGCCGGGACATAGCCAACCCTGGTGCCGGCCCGAACTCGTGCCGGCCAGGGACCAAGATCTAGCGAGCTGTGCTCGTGTTCGTATTTGCCCAGTGCGGTGTCGTCGCTGTCGGTCCGAATCCGAGGCGCGACCAATGCAACCCTGTCGTCGGCGAAATGAGCTAGTAGGGGCTCGAGCCAGCCATCGGCCAACTCGACGTCGCTGTCGACGAAAGCGACCAGTGATGTCGTGACGAGCGCCAGCCCGGCGTTGCGTGCGGCACCTGGCCCCTGGTTGTTTGTGAGTCGAAGCGTCGCGTTTGGAACGGGCGGTTGGGACCCGTCGTCGACGATGATCGCGTCTCGGGGAGCGCGTTCGGCGGGGCCGAGGGTCGGTACTACGACGGTGACGTCTGCAGCTGTGTGTAGCGGTGTGCGCCCCACGGGGTGGATCGCTCCGGCGTCGAGCAACGCCGCCGTCAGCGGCGAATCGTTGACCGGGTCCCCGGCGGAGATCATGGAGACAAGGGCGGCGCCCGCCTCGGTGAGCCTAAAAAGTTTCAACGGTGAGCCACCGATCACGGTGGTGCCGTAAATCTGGACCGTCGAGTCCAGCCCGTAGTGTTGGGGCTTTGGCATCAGCCGATCCATTCGTTGGTGGCGGCGGCGAGATGGTCGGCGAGGCGTCGGAAGATCACGAGCCCATCATCGGCGTTGGCCTGCGACGGGTCGCCGAGCACCCCGTTTTCGCTCAGCCCGCGGACGCCGTGGCGCATCAGATCGGCCATCGACGGGATCGGCCCACGGGCGGCGGCATCGAATCGCACCTGATCGGGCGCCAGCGCCAGCATCAGCGAGGTTTCGGTGTGGCCGGCGTGTGGATCGCCGTCGGGCAGGTGGGGCCACCAGATCAGTACCTCGCGAGACTCGTGCCGGAACACATCGGCCGCTCGATCCATCGCCGCGCAATTGCCGCCGTGTCCGTTGACGAACACGATGCCCGATGCCCAGTCGGCCGATCGGGCGATCTCGACTATCACGTTCGCCATTACGTCGGTGCCGATCGACAGGGTGCCGGGGAAACCCTGGTGCTCGCCACTGGCCGTGATCGTGATCGGTGGAGCGAGCACACAGTCGTTGCGACGGGCGACCAGGTCGCCCGCAAGTTCGGTGGCGATCAGCGTGTCGGTATGGAGCGGTAGGTGCGGTCCGTGCTGCTCGCAGCTGCCGACTGGCACGACGACGATCGGACTGACGAGGTCGGTCCACGTCATGCCTCCGAGTGAGGTCGCGGCGCTGCCCATGTGGGTCGACGCTAGCGAACAGCGCTGCTACTCGGGATGTACGGCCATGTTGTACGGCCATGATCAACGGCCATGATGTGGCATGGCTGACCTGCTGGTCGACCCAGTCGGCGATTCGCGAGCGATCCGACCCGAGCGCCTGGCTGACCGGGCCCAGATTCGTGACGTCGTCGCCGCGTTCGCCTCCGATATGACGTTGCTCGGCGCCGTCATTCATCGCGTGCGTTTGACAACGTCGGGTGAACCGGGCACCGAAACCAGGTCGCGCCACCCGCCCTCCATTTAGGATGTCGGCTAGTGAGCGAAATCGATACCGCAACCGACAGCATCTGGCTGTCTTCCGACAATCTTGAGCAGGTTCGCGCCCAGATGCCGATCGTGTATGTCGAGGCGGTTCCGGTGCGGGTCGACGCGCTCGGCAATGTCACCAATATCGGGCTGTTGCTGCGGCAGGCGGCCGACGGTTCGATCAGCCGTCTGATCGTCAGCGGACGGGTGATCCATGGCGAACGGATCCGCGACGCATTGCTGCGCCACTGCGAAAAAGACCTCGGTCCGCTGGCTCTCCCGCGGATCCCCGTCAATCCAGCGCCCTTCACGATCGCCGAATACTTTCCCGACAATGAAGTCACTGGGTTTTATGACCCGCGCCAGCACGCCGTCAGCCTGATCTACATCGTGCCGGTCGACGGCGAGTGCGAGCCGACACAAGAGGCGCTCGATCTGGCGTGGTACACCCCGGCCGAGGTGGTGAGCCCGAGCGTGATCGGGCAGATGACCGGCGGCCAAGACCGCATTCTGCGGGTTGCCCTGGCCCACGTCGGCCAGCTGCCCTGATCGGCGGTTGGTCGAAAGCCGAATCGGGCCGGGAGGTATCCCCGCCTCGCGCGGTGGGTGAGCGTACGCTCACCGGGCAATGACAGCGGTGGACATTGCCCGAACCGCATGCGCAATGCGGACTGCCCTCGTCGGTCACCCGATGGTGCGTTTTGATGCCCCCAGCCTGATTGGGCCTGTTCCGCAGGCGGGTCGCATGGTCGAGGTCGTCGAGGCCAAGGGCAAGCATCTCGAGGTGATGTGGGACGACGGGCTCGTGCTCAATTCGCATCTCAAGAACAAGAGCGAGTGGCACGTCTATCGAAAAGGTGCGCCTTGGCGACGGTCGTGGGACACGCTGCGGGCGTCGATCCAGACCGACGATTTTGTTGCGGTGTGTTTCGGTGCTCCGACCGTGGAGACCTATCGCCAGAACGACAGGGAACGTCACCCTGGGCTGGGTCGGCTCGGGCCCGACCTGTGTCGGCATGACGACAATCTCGTCGAGGCGATCGACCTCATGTTGTCGTATCCCAATCGCCAAGCGCGCTTGCGCGATGTGATGGTTGACCAGCATGTGATGCAGGGCGTCGGCAATGTCTACCGCTGCGAGGTGTTGTGGGCGGCCGAGCTGAGCCCGTGGACACACATCGCTGATCTGACTCATCATGACGCGGTGCTGATCGTCAACACGGCCGCCAAGATGGTGCGAACCAATCAGGGCCGGATTCGCCGTGCGACCACCAGTCATACTTCGGGTGGGCTGGCCGTCTATGGCCGAACCGGTCAGGGATGCATTCGCTGTTCTGAAACGATCGAGTCCCGCCCCGTTGGGCGCCAGGGGCGGATGTTGTTCTGGTGCCCCGGATGTCAGGTGCGACTCGACCGGCAGTTGCCGACCGAGATCCGTCACATGGACCCGCATCCCGCCGCTGTGAAGTATCTCAACGAACTCCCCTGGCGAACCCGCGAGGCCGGCTGAGCTAGCGGGTCGGCGCGCCAACAGCCCGCGCTGGGCGGGTGTTGGTCGTCTTGTTTGGTGAATGGGGGGATGGCCTCGGTGCTGCCGGGTGCTAGCAGAGGCTGGGTTGTCGATATCCAGCGGCCGGCACCGTGTCGGGTGGGGCCGTGCCGGGTGGTGATGTGGCGGCTATTTCGGTTGGTTCGTCCGGCTGGTGGCCATGTTTGGTGCGGTTGATGGTGGGGCCGGTGTGCCAGATGGTTCCGTCTGGTCGCATCCAGGCGGCGATTCGTCCGGTGGTCATGGTGAGTGACCATTGACCTTCGTGGACGAGGTGGTGGTGTTGCTCGCAGAGTGGCAGCAAGTTGTCGACATCAGTCGGGCCGCCGAGTATCCAGGCGATGATGTGGTGGATCCGGCAGTTGTCGAAGGCGACATCGCAGTGTGGGTGTGCGCAGGTGCGGTGCATCGCTCGCAGGGCCCGGCGTTGTGCTCGGTTGGCGGTGCGTAGTTCGCGTCCGACGTTGAGTGCTTCGCCGTTGTCACCGATCGTGATGCCGTGGATGGTGGCGTCGCAGCACATGCGTTGCACGGTTGACACCGGCAACGGTACGCCGGCGGAGGTTTCGCAGATTGTGTCAGCGTGTCGGCCGTGACATGCGGAGTGTTGATCGATCAGCACTGACACTTCAGGAATGCGTACTTGGCCGGGTTGCTGGCCAGATACGGAGGCGACGAGTGCGTCGATGCGGAGTGTCCCGAATGGGATGTTGGCGTTCTCGGGTTGTTGCTTGAGTCGGGCAAGTTGGGCGTCGATCGCGGCGTGAACGGCGGCGTCGCGGATCGGGTCGCATTCGATCAACGTTTTGTGCATTCCCGAGGCCTTGTCGACCCACCGCTTGATCGCCGACTCGGCCCTCTGCCGATCCAACTCTGCGGCTTCGTCTTTCGGGGCGTGCGTGTTGCGGATGTGATCGATCAGGTTGCGGGTTTTACGTTCGAACTCTGACACATAATCATTGGTGGCCGACTTGACGACGTCGTCGGCGACGAAATGCAAATCGGATCGTTCGATATCAGACAGGTTGCGGGTCAGACGGGCGAGGGCGTCGAGATGATCTGCTGACACGGCACCAACAGCGAGTGCGTCTTCGAGGGCGGGGAACGATGCGCAGATCCGTTCGCGGTTTTCGGTGGCATTGGCTTCTTTACCGGATCGGCGTCCTTCGTCGGTGAGTGCCATACCGGCAGCTTCGGATTGGCCTTGAGCTTGCAACTCGCGCAGGCGGCGGGCGAAACGAATGTCGGCGGCGTCGACCCAGCCGCGCAGCTGCGAGTTGCGGCGGATCATCTCTCCGACTTGCTGGCGATCGGCCACGTCGGGGTCGGCGTTCAGCAACGAGGTGAGCGTGTCGAGTACTCCGTCGCTGCGCATGATGCCCCTCCCGGCTTGTCGAGGTTGAGTGCCCTATCGTAGCAGGTCAAACACCATGATACGAACAAGCGTTCGTAAAGATTCTGTCAAGAACCTCCGGATCTGATGACCAATCTGATCTCACCGCTGGTTCACCCTGGAGGTTCACATCCACCCACCGACACTGGTCGTTCGGCCGAGGTTATCGGAGGCGAGATGTTGGCCCGATTCGCACGCCTATGCGGGCCTTTACCCGTGATTGTGTTCGCCGTTGTCGAGCGGAGCGATACCTGGATTCACGTATTCAAGGGTGTCTCCGACACCTGGCGGCTCTACACCAACGGCCTACCGTCGGCGCCGAAGGCAGATACAGAGCTGGCCGCTCGGGCCCGCGAGATGAGCCCGCCTCAGCCTCGTGTGCCGAAAGCAGACTCGAAGGGGTCGGTCGGTGCTGCCGACTCGAGGCGTGGTTCGAGGGCGAGCTAGCCGATCGGTTCGTCCAGTCCGAAGGCGGCGGCGTCCTCGGCGATCGCCGCTCGCACGGCGGCACCGTATGTCGGTTGGCTCGCCCGTTCCCGGACAATGGCGGCGATCGTCTCGAACTTGGCCATCTCCTCAGCCGACCGATCGGTGCAGCGCACCGTCCACCGGTACTCGGTGCGGTTGTCGTCGACCGCCGACAAGCTCCACGTCTCGATCCAGGGGCTGAGGATGACCAGCTCAGCCGGCAGCGGTGTCAAGCGACAGGTGAAGTACTCGTAGGGCCGCCAGTCGAGATACTCCCGCAGCGCATCGCCGCCAACCGTGTGAGCGCAGTGGCTCGACGCGCCGGCCGCGAGGCGCCCCTCGTCGTTGGGTGAGAACACGACCGAGGTCTCGTTGGCTTCGAACGACCAGCGGACCCGCTTGTCGGGTTGCACCATGTACTGCCACACGACGGCGGGCGGCGCGTCGACCAGATAGCCCACATCGAGATCGGCGTCCTCGGCGGTGATCCGCACCCGTTGCGACTCGCGACGCCTTCGCGCAACCGCAGCGAGGTCTTGGACGACACCGGTGATCTCATCGAACGACTCGTACAACTCGGTGTGGGCGGGAAGCGTGAACTCCGGGGCGGTCTTGGTCAAACAGGCATCGGTGAAGAATCCATACGCGGTCGGTCCTCCGGCTTCGATGATCGTATTCTTCAACAGTCGGTGCGCCAGGATCACGTCGGGTCCACAGAGATCGATACGGCCGTCCTCGTCCCGGTCGGCGATGAAGGTTCCGAAATGGGCCACAAACTTGAGGTCGAGGCCACCGATGGCTCGGCACGCATCGCACTGGCACGTCGTGGATCTAGTCATGTCGAGCAACCGGCTGCTGAAGTCGAAGTAGCACGACTCCACCAGTTCGACGAGCTGTTCACCGTTCGGGAACGCATCGGCATCGGCGAAACAGAAGACCGCGTCACCCTCGAGCTTCACAAACCTCAGTGGCGGGACGAGCGTGGATCTGATGAGCTTGGTCAGCTCGGTCACGATCGCGTGCGAATGCTCGAGCTCGGTCCCCGTCAAGAACGCCGTGTACCCGGAGATATCTGCGAGGAGCAGATACCCGTTCATCGCACCAAGATCCGACTGCTCCATCATTGCCCCTTCGAATCAACCGCAGACTTCGGTCGAAGCAGCCTCCCACATCACCACTCCGGAGGGCCGCCCGATAATCACGGCTGGTCGCCGGCGAACGCGTGAACTGGTTGCGTAGATAGTGCGCAAGTTGTTCACGCGTTGCCTGGACCTGGAGAAGCCTGGCCCAAACGAGCCAGCTTCTTCGGCGGGGGTGTCCCCGAGTAGCCGACCATCACGCCCGACCCAGCACCCGGTCGACGACGATCTCGATCGCCACCCGATCGGCGCGCTCGCCGGGTGCTTGATAGCGCTCGGTGTATGCCGCGACCGCCTTCGCAACACCGGCCTCGTCGGTGGCCACCCGAACCGAACCCTCGAGTGTCAGCCACCGGCCGCCATCGACCTGCGAAACAGCAGCGCGTCCGCGGCGACGAGCGTTGACGACCTTTTGGCAACCGTCGAACGTGATGATCCGAACGACCAGCGCCTCGGGGTCGAACCCGAACCCGACCGGCACCACGTGTGGTGAACCATCGGATCGCAAGGTGGTGAGCGTGGCGATGTGGCGCTCGCGCAGAAACGAGAGCACCCCCTCACCAAGCTCGTTGAGGTCGAACGCCATACCGCTCAGTCTGGCGCGGTCACTCGGTGGCGATCGCCTCGAGCACGTTCATCTTCGACGCCTTGCGAGCCGGGTACATCGCCGCCACCACAGCGGCCACGATTGTGCCGATCAGGACGATGATGATCGTGGTCCACGGCAAGGTGATGCCGTCGATGACGTTGTCGGGCACGGCGATGCTGAGCGCAATACCCATCATCAGGCCGACGACCAGCCCGACCACGGCGCCGAACACAGCCACGATCACGGCCTCCCAGCGGACTGATCGCTTCAGCTGACGTCGCGACATGCCAACAGCCCTGAGCAGGCCGATCTCCCTGGTCCGCTCGAACACCGACAGGGCGAGTGTGATGGCGATGCCGAGGAACGAGATGATGATCGCCATCCCGAGCAGGGTGCTGATCACGACGAGCAACTGATTGATCTGGCCTTCCTGCTCGGCTCGGAACTCGGAGTTGTCCTGCACCTTGGCCTGCGGGAACTCCACGAGCGAGGCTTCGACAGCGCTGCGGGCGGCTTCCAGATCGACGCCGTCGGCGAGTCGGGCCAGCACGAACTGATCGCGAGGCGTTTGGTCGCTGACCGAGGCCAGTTCGTCGAGCGAGATGTACCAACTGGCCCCGAGCGAGTTGTCATCGAAGATGCCGGCGACGGTGAGTGTCGACTCGATGCCGTTTTGGTACACGAGCGTGATCGAGTCGCCGATCCCGACTCCGAGGTCGGTTGCCTCGTCGTCGAGCAGCATCAGACCGTTTCCGGCGGTCAGCCCATCGAAACTGCCTGAGCTGACCTTGAGATTGACGAGGTCGGGGAAGGCAACCGGGTCGACAGCTGTGACCTGGATTTGATTGTCGTTCACCGAAGCGCCGATGAAACGGAATGGTGAGGCCGATTCGATCTCGTCGAGGGCATCCAGTCGTTCCTCGACGGCAGGCGGCAACCCCTGGAACGAGTCGTCGGTGATGATGTAGTCGGCCGTCACGGCCTGATCGAGGATCCGTCCGAACGTGTCACGCAACGAGGACGCGAACACGGCGGCGGCGCTGATCAATGCGACGCCGATCATCAGCGCCGATGCTGTGCGGGCGGTCCGCCGCGGTGACCGGGCGGCGTTGTCGCGGGCAATCTTTCCGGATGTGCCGAAGAGGCGCTCGATCGGAGCGCCGATCGCGCGGCTGACAGGCCGGGCCACCGTGGTCGACAGGCTGGTCACGCCCAGGAACACGAGCAAAGCACCACCACCGGCGAAGGCGGCGAGCCCCAACCCGCCGCCGGGCCGAACGAACAGCCCGAACACGAACGAGAGGGCGCCGACGCCGGTGACGACAGCGCCACCGATCAGTCGACGGCTGGCGCTGAGCGCCTCAAATCCGAGCTCAGGGCGCATTGCCGCCACCGGCGGGATTTTTGAGGCCCGACGTGCCGGGACTATCACCGACATCAAGGTGACGCCGATGCCGACGATCGCCGCTACTGCAACGGTTCTCGGCAACATCATCATCGAGATCGGCGGGAAACCTGCACCGGCGGCGTTGAAGATGCCGATGATCCCGCGTGCAACGACGAAGCCACCGAACACTCCGACGATCGTGGCCGCCACCGCGACCGCCAGTGCCTCGAGCACGATCATGCGCCGCACCTGAGATCCGTTGGCGCCGATCGAGCGCAGCAGGGCCAACTCACGCAGCCGCTGACCGATCGTAATGCCGAAGATGTTGTTGATGATGAACGCAGATACGAAGGCCGTGATGAAGGCGAACACCAACAGTCCCGTACCGAACACGTCGATGATCGAGTTGATCGCGTCAGATGTCTCCTCGGCGACCTCTTGGCCCGTGACCACCTCGACTCGTGGGGGCAGGATGTCGGTGATCGCTGCCTGCACGGTGGCCGAATCTGCCCCCTCTGCGATCGCGATCTCGACCGTGTCGACCGTGCCCTTGGCGTTGAGGATCTCCTGTGCCGATGCAGGGTCGAACAACGACGTCGTGGCGCCGCCGAAACTATCTGTGTCGCCCAGCCCCACGAGCCCGACGATGGTGAACGACCGTTGACCAGTGTCGAACACGATCGCGATCTCGTCGCCGACTTCGTAGTCGGCGCGTTTGGCGGTTGCCTTGTCGATCGCCACCTCGTTCGGGCCCGACGGCTCACGGCCGTCCTTCAGCACCACGCCGTCAAGACCGTCCTCGCCACCCCATGAGAGGCCGAGCGCCGGCGCTCCCTGGGTACCGATCGCCTCGCCGTCCTTGTCGAGCATCTGGGCGTAGCGGTTGAGGCTGCCCTGGGCGACGGCGACCCCATCTATGGCAGCGACCTGATCGACGATCTCGAGTGGCAGCGGATCGCGGACCGCGTCGTTCGTGTCCACGCCGGTCAGCTGCGTGCGGACCACGAGGTCGACGTCCTCGTTGAGCTCGGAGAAGAGATTGTCGAAGGTTGCCTTCATGCTGTCGGCGAGCACGAACGAGCCGGCGACGAATGAGACGCCGAGCATGATCGCCAGGCCGATGAAGATGCTGCGGCCCAGGCGGGCGCGCAACGATTTACGTGCGAGTGTGCCAATCATGTCGAGACCTCAGTGCCCGATCTGCTTCATGCGGTCGATGATGCGGTCGGCCGTCGGGTCGGGCATGTCGTGCACGATCTTGCCGTCGTCGAGGAACACCACCCGGTCGGCGTACGCCGCCGAGTACGGGTCGTGGGTGACCATCACGATCGTCTGGCCGAACTCGTCGACCGCGTTGCGCATGAATCGCAGGATTTCACCGCCGGCATTCGAATCGAGGTTGCCCGTCGGTTCGTCGGCAAAGATGATCGTGGGACGGCTGGCCAGAGCGCGGGCAACGGCAACCCGCTGCTGCTGTCCGCCCGACAGCTCGCTGGGGCGGTGCTTGAGACGATCGCCGAGACCGACGGTCTCGATGACGTGCTCGATCCACACTGCGTCGCCCGTCTCGCCGCCGAGCATCAGCGGGAGCAAGATGTTCTCTCGAGCTGTCAGCGTTGGAATCAGGTTGTACGCCTGAAATACGAAGCCGACCTGCTTGCGTCGAAGCTCGGTCAGCTGCTTGTCGTTGAGACTCGCCAGGTACGTGTCGCCGATGTGCACGGCGCCTTCGGTCAGGGAATCGAGCCCCGCCAGACAATGCAGCAGCGTCGACTTACCGGACCCCGATGGGCCCATAATCGCCGTGAAACGACCGGCCTCGAAGCTGAGCGAGACGCCGTCGAGGGCATGCACCGCCGCATCGCCGATGCCGTAAGTCTTGCGTGCGTCGATCGCGCCTGCCGCAGCGGTGAGCGCCGAGGGAGGGGGAGGAGTGGATACAGAACTCGTCATACGTGTAGTTCTACGGGGCTGGGTGGGCGATCACATCCGACTTGCGGATGATCTTGGGTTGCCGGTCGGACGACACGCCTCGGCCAGGGCACTACGCTTTGTAGCTTGCCGGTTTGTGTCTCTTGTTCATTGACGGTTCCCGAAGGCGCCAACTTTTGTCCGTCGTGTGGCACTCCGCAACGTGCGAGCCACCGCTTCGTCGGCGATGAGGAACGTCGTGTCGTCACGGTCTTGTTCGCCGATCTGGTCGGGTTCACGTCGCTGTCCGAGCATCGAGACCCTGAGCAGGTGAAGCGTCTCGTCGACGCTGTGTTCGAACAGCTCGTCGCCGATGTCGAGTCACACGGCGGGGTCGTCGACAAGGTGTTCGGTGATGCGATCGTCGCACTGTTCGGCGCCCCGGTGGCGCATGAAGATGATGCAGAGCGAGCGGTTCGCGCTGGGCTGGCGATGCACGTAACGCTCCAAGAGTTCCGCGCCGAGAACCCGTCCGACGCGATCGAAGTGCGGGTTGGCGTCAACACCGGCGAGGTGTTGGTCGGCACCGTTGCCGGCACGGATTACACGGCGATGGGCGACGTCGTAAACACAGCCGCCCGCCTGCAGCAGCTCGCCGCCGCCGGCTCGGTCTACGTCGGAGATCCCACCAAACAACTTTGTTCATCAGCAGTTCGGTTTCGCTCTCTCGAAGACGTCCAGTTAAGGGGTCGCACTCAGGACACGCTGGTATGGGAGGCGCTCGGCGTCGATAGCGCACCCGTCGCTCGGCGATGGGCGTCGGATGTGGCGTTTGTTGGCCGTGCCGTCGAGATGGCAATGCTCAAATCGGTCTGGTCGGTCGTCGCCACGGGCCGTAGCGCGGTGGTCACCGTGGCGGGTGAGGCCGGGATCGGCAAGTCTCGCCTTGTCCACGAGGCAGTTCGATCGCTCGCCAGCAAGCGCCCGAACACATCTGTCATCGAAGGGGCGTGTGCGCCATACGGCGAACCGAACGTGTGGTGGCCGGTCGTGGGCGGGCTCGTGACGCGGCTCGGCTTCAATCGCAACAGATCCGCCGATGACATCCGCAGCGGGGTTACCCGGATCCTTGCGCGTACCGAGGATTTCTCGTCCGACCCGACCAGTCTCGACGGCATGGTCGAGCTGGTTCTGCACCTGCTCGGGCAACCCTCCTCGCTCGATGCACTCGGTCCAGTCGCGACTCGCGACGCCGTGTTCGCGGCGATCGTGCGGGCACTTCGTCGGCGCACCGCTCGTGGCCCGGTCGTGGTTTGGGTCGACGACATTCAGTGGGCGGCCCCGCTACTGCTCGAACTGCTCGAGTCGGCGGCGCGCCAGTTGGTCGACGAACCGCTATTGATCATCACGACCGAACGCCCGGTTGACCAGCCCCAACTCAATTGGCCGCCGGTATCGGATCACGCCCTCACATTGCGCCTTGCGCTCGATGCGCTCGACGAACACGACTCGGCGGCGCTCGTGGCGAGCGCCGCCGGGCCCGATCTGCCTTCGACGGTGATCGAGCGGATCTCGACCCGCAGCGGCGGTAACCCGTTGTTCTTGATTGAACTCGCTCGGCGAGCGGCCTCGGGATCACACGAAGACGATGAGCTGCCGGGGTCTCTACGGGCCCTGATCGCGGCGCGCCTCGACGAGTTGCCTCCATCGCCGCGTGCGGTGATCGACAACGCCGCTGTACTGGGCAACAGTGGATACACCGGGTCTCTACGCGACTTCGCCAAGGCTCTCCAGCAGCCGTTCGATCCGGCCGATCTCGAACAGCTCGAGTCGACCGGCATGCTGGTGATCGATCGTTCGAGGTGGCGGTTTCGCAGCGACGTCGTTCGTGAGGTGGCGTATCACACGTTGACAAAACAAGCTCGCGCCCAACGCCATGCCGGTGTGGCGAGGTATCTCAGCGCGGCCGAGCCGGACGCCCTCGATGCCCGCGCCCACCACGCGGCGTCCGCCGCCGAAATGCGAGCCGAGCTGGGTTTGGTGCCGGGCGTGCCCGACAACATCGGGTTCGAGGCGATTCATCTGCTAGGTGACGCCGCCGTGCGATGGTTTCATCAAGGAGCGCATCGACGCGGCCTCGAGCTTGTCGAACGGGCGCTGGCGTTGCCTGACCCGACGCCCGAGATGCTGCGCCGACTTCTGTTGCTACAGGCCGAGGCCCTGATCGAAACCCACGATCTTCGTCGGGGTCGTGCGGTGTTGCGTGACCTCGCCCAACGCGCTGAGGGGGCCGACGATCTCGTGACGCAGGGGGAGACCTTCCGCTTGCGTGGCTCGATCGAGCAGTTGGAGGGCGACCTGATCGCCTCACGCCGAGAACTCGGCCGGGCCGTGGAGATCTTCCGCGAACTGGGCGACGACGCCCACCTCGGCGAGGCATTGCGGGCGCGTGGATACGCAGAGATCTTCGGCGGTTCGCTGGCCGATGCAGAATGGTTCCTCGGCGAGGCAGAGGCGCTGTTCGCCGCCACGGGCAACGCCCGCGGTACCGCCTGGGTACTGCAGAATCGCGCATGGGTATCGTTCCTGGCCGGCGATCACGACGAGTCCAAACGCCGGCTCGAAAGAGCGATCGAAGACTTCGAGACGATCGGCGACCGGGCCGGTCTGACGTGGTCACGGGGACTGTTGGCGTACGTGTATCACTTCGGGCGGCGCACCGATGAAGCGTTCGAGCTGGCGGCGATTGTGCTGGACGAGGCGCGTGATTGGGGCGACCATTGGGGAGGTTCGCTGATGCTCAACCTGCAGGCCAGCATCAATCTTTGGCGTGGCCATGTCGGCCTCGCCGCCGATCTGGCCGAGGATGCGCTGGCCGGCTTTCGCAAGGTCGACGATCGTTTCGGCATGATCCAGGCGCTCAGCACACTCAACCGTGCGTATGTCGCGTCGGGACGGTTTGCCGAAGCCAACCGATCGGTCGAGGAGGTGCTGGTGCTCTCCAACTCGTTCGGAGCGATGGCGTACCCGACGATTGCGGCGGCGGGAGCGTCGATGCATCTCGGCCGCGGCGAGCGCGCCGCTGAGTTGGCGGATGAGGCCATCAACCGGCTCGACACCACCGGCGCCAACGTCCACGAGGGCCGCGTTGTGCTGGCCTTCGGCCGCCTGTTGAACGGAGACGTGGATGGCGCCCTGGCCAAGTTGGTCGAGGTCAACGTCGAGGTCTCGCCGTTCGCTCTGGCAGCACGCGCCACGGCCCTGGCGATCATCGGCGATCGTGACGGAGCATTGGCAGATGTCGTCGCTGTCGAGGCGATGGACTCGGTGAGTTATTGGGATCTGGCGATCGCCCAGGTGGCCGGTGCGGTGGCAGCATCGGGCGACGAAGCTGTCCGCCGCCGCCGCGATTTGCAGGGTCTGGCCGACTCTCTCGAGGACGTGGTGGTGGTCTCCTACGCGGCCGATGTCATGCGCCGACTGGATGCCAACGGTGAGGAATCGAGTCGGCCTTCCGATCTCCCGACCGGCGGATGGCGCAGCGTGGCGGAATTACTTGTACCGGCGCCCCAGCTCTGACGGAGCGGTCTGAATACCGTCGAGCGGCTAGATCAGGCATCATGTTGTCATGAACCCGTTCGACCAAACACCTGCCACTCCGCCGGTCTCGTTCGATCCGCCCAATGCTTTGATCCGGCCTGCGCCCGGGCGCGGCCGGATGGTGTTCGTTGCCGTCGCCGTTGCCGGCCTGATGGGAGTCGGTTTGGTGGGCGTCAGCCAGTTCGCTTCGGCCGACCGTCCCGAGATCGATCCGAATCCCTCCGGCGAAGCGCTGGCTGTACCCCAACCCGATCAGGGCGACTCCGATCACGACGAGCAGCCGGACGGCGGCGATCGCGGCGGTGCTCCGATCGTCGATGGTCAGATTGTGTTTGACGACGGCGACGGCGAGCCGATCATCATCGACCTTCAAAATGGAACCGTCGATGGTCAATCATTCGAGCAGATCGCCGAGTGCATCGGATTGCCGGCGTTCGGCGAGGGGCATCTGTTCGACTTCGGGAACGGAGAACTCCCATTCGATCTTGGGCACCTCGGCGAGCTGGGCGGACTCGGTTCGTTCGGGGGCGATGGCGCACACGTGACAGTGCTCGGACCCGACGGGCTGAACATGATCGAGCTGGGTGATGGTGACGGATCGGTCACGATCACCCAGCACGAGGGCGAGCTCACGATCGTCACTGATGGTGCTGCGACGGTTAGCGAGCTTGGGGACATGCTCGGCGCGCTCGACCTCGCCGATCTCGGGTCGCTCGATCTGGAAGGGTTCGACTTCGAGCAGATGTTTGGGGACTTCCCGATGGATCGGTTCGAGCGGATGCTGCCGGACGATTTTGAGGGATTCGATTTCGAGCTACCAGTCGAAATCGAGGGCTGTCTCGACGCTGCCGGCAACGGCTGACATGGCCGCCACAGCGCACCTCTACGAGATATTCATATGGGCGCCTCGAGAAACCGTGTGGGAGGCGCTCACGAGTCCCGAACTCACCGGGCGGTACTTTCATCACACCCGCCTCGAATCGTCGTTCTTGCCGGGCGAGCCCTACCGGTACGTACTCGACCACAACGACGCTGATGCCGTCGACGGTGTGATCGAAACCTTCGATCCACCGCACCGGCTGGTGATGACCTGGCACGTTCTGTACGACGACGAGATGGCACTCGAGCCGCCAAGTCGGGTCGAGTGGACACTCACCCCGGCCAACGACGATGGCACCGTGACCCGGGTGACGCTGCGCCATGCCGACCTGGCGTTGAGCCCCAAGACGTGGGCCAACGTACGGCTCGGCTGGGTCGCCGTGATCGACGGCCTGAAGACGATGCTTGAGACGGGTGAATCACTGCCCGACGTCGACGCACCGTCGGGCGAGATCGATCCGGTCGAGGTCGAGGGCAACTGGCACCGGACCCAGGCGATCACCGCCCACAACTCGGCGTGGCAGCTGCTCGATGGGCGAGCCCACAACGCCGACGAGTCCGACGACCTATTGCAGCGGGCCTACGCCTCGGCCTACCACTGGCGCCGGGCGACGGGGGCGACGACGATCAATCAGGCCCGAGCGGCATGGTTGGTTTCACGCGCCCACGTGGTGCTCGGCGATGGTGACGTTGCGCTGCGTCATGCCGATCAGTGCCTGGCGTTCACCTCTGAGGCTGCCCATGACGCCGCCGATTTCGATCACGGGTACACGTATGAGGCGCGTGCGAGAGCGTTGGCGTGTCTCGGCCGCCTCGACGAGGCCCGAGAGGCTTACCGTCGGGCTGCCGCCGTCGAGATCAGCGACCAACAGGACCGTTCGATCTTCGAGGCCGATCTGCATGCCAAACCGTGGTTCGGGCTCGAACATCGCTGACCCCGAACGTAAAGGTCATGCACCTTTCCGGGCGCCGTCCGTTGCCGACGACTACGGTTTCCCGCATGAGTATCGAGGTTTCGATCGACCAATTGTTCGTCGACGTCGGCCGCTGGGGGTTCGGGTATCTGGTTACCGTGTCGGTCGATCACCGTTCACATCTGCTGGCGCTGCGGCCCACCGTTACAGGTGAAGGCGACGATCGGCGCCTGCGGTTCGACGCAGGTGGCGGGCGGGCGTGTCGAAACGCCGTCGACCGCCCAAGCGTGTCGATGGTGTTCCCACCTGCCGAGCACTCCGACGGCTACAGCCTGGTGGTCGACGGCCAGGCAACGGTCGAGGATCGGTATGTCGACGTGCGGCCGACGTGGGCCGTATTGCATCGTCCTGCGCCGTGAGCATCGACCGAATCCCGCTGGCCGGCACCGACGGGTCGTTGTGGCTGTGTGGCCGTGACGACATCGCCCGCGATCCCGATGCTGCCCTCGCATACGCCGACGGCGCCACGACGGTTGTGTGTCTGCTCCCGATCCAGGAACTCGAAACCCGGTATCCGACCTATGTCGAATGGCTGCGCACCAACAAGGCCGGACGCGCGCTGTGGTTCCCGATCAACGATTTTCGGGCCGAGTCGGCCGACGCCACGATGCCGTTCCTACAGATGATCGTCCGCAGGCTCGAGGCTGGCGAAGGTGTCGTGATGCACTGTGCCCTCGGGCAGGGTCGGGCGGGCACGATGGCCGTTTGCCTGATGATGATGTTGGGTGCCTCACCCGACCAGGCGCTCAGCACCGTCGCGGCCAACCGGATTGCTGCCGGTCCCGTCGGAAACTGGCAGTGGTCTCTGGTCGAGGAAGTCGCCCTCGCGACCGAATCAGGCCGACGCCCAGGCTGATCCGCCGTCGACGT
This sequence comes from uncultured Ilumatobacter sp., assembly GCA_937919625.1. GTDB lineage: Bacteria > Actinomycetota > Acidimicrobiia > Acidimicrobiales > Ilumatobacteraceae > Ilumatobacter. The sequence continues at coordinate 32,826 of CALFRK010000036.1, read as the reverse complement.
TGGGTCGGACGGCTGGCGAGTTGACTCACCGTGGCACGCCGGTTCAGCGTTGCCAGGTGTCGACGGCGGCGTGCATGGCGTCGATCGCCCGGCCGATTTCGAACTCGTCGGCACCACCTCGCACTGTGACGTTGAGGCCGAACATGAACGTGATGAACAAATCGGTCCGTTGATCGGTCAGATCGGGGTCGGTGCACCCCTTTGGCTCGGCGTGGCTGATCAGAACTCGGATGCGGTCGCGCATCGCGGCACGGTACTCAGCCCCGAAACTTTCGAACCCAGCGGTCGAACCGCACAGTTCGGTCGAGCTGTTGACGAGCATGCAGCCGTTTTGGCTGCTGCCCGAGATGACATCGGTTCTGATGAGTTCAAGGGCGGCATGGATTCCTTCGATTCCCGGACCCGCAGAGTCGAATACCGACGACAAACTGTCCATCCGGATTGTCAGGTAGCGGCGCAGGATCTTGGCGAACAGCTCGTCCTTGCTGCCGAACGTGTTGTAGAGGCTCGATTTGTGGACGCCACTGGCTTCGACCAGGTCTGTCATCGAGGTCTGCGAATAACCCTTCTCCCAGAACAACGCGGTCAGCGCGTCGAGCGCGGCCTCTTCGTCGAACAGCCGCGGGCGTCCGCGGGGTTTGGTGTCGGTTTCGCTCACGTCACCATTATGGCACATTCGAAAGAATATTGGAACTCTCGGTAGTAAATCCTTGACATTTACTACCGATCGGTCCTTTAATGGTCGGACGCAACGGTTTGGTCCTCAATGGACGAGCCAGATCCAAAGGAGAGACCAGTGTTGGCAGAGAATGAGAATCCTCCGAATATCGAACACGAGCAACGAGATCCGCGCCGTTGGCTGATCCTGGCAGTGATGTCGCTCGGCACACTGATCGTGTTCCTCGACTTGACCGTCGTGAACACCGCCCTCCCGGCGATCTCACTCGACCTTGGCGCATCGACGTCACAGCTGCAGTGGATCGTCGACGCCTACGTGTTGGCGCTGGCGGGCCTGCTGATGTTTGCCGGCTCCATCGGCGACCGCTTCGGACGGCGACGTTGGATGACGGTAGGGCTGGTCGTGTTCGGGGTCGGATCGGTGGTCGGTGCGTTGTCCGGCGATGTCACCACCCTGGTGATCGGCCGGGCGATCCAGGGCTTGGGCGCGGCGTTCGTGCTCCCGGCCACCCTCAGCATCGTCACCAATACGTTCGAACGTGATGAGCGCGGCAAGGCGATCGCGATCTGGACCGCGGTCGGTGGTGTGGGTATCGGTTTTGGTCCTGCGGTCGGTGGCTATCTCGTTGACCGCTGGGATTGGTCAGCCGCATTCTGGATCCACATTCCGATCATCGCCGTCGCGCTGATTGGCCAATTCGTCGTAAAGGAATCACGCGACCCCGGTCACGTCGGTCTCGACGTCCCTGGGGCGATCACAGCCACACTCGGTATCTCGACGCTCGTCTTCGCTGTGATCCAGGGTGCAGAACAAGGTTGGAGTTCGCCGTTGATCATCTCGAGCTTCGCCATCGCCACCGGCTTGCTCGCTCTGTTTGTCTATGTTGAGACCAAAGCCGCCGATCCGATGTTGCCGCTGAGGTTCTTCAAGAACCGCGACTTCACGGGTTCGGTGCTGATCCTGGGGATGATGTTCTTCGCCGGGCCGGCCACGTTCTTCTTCCTCACCCAGTTCTTCCAGATCGTGCAGGGCAAGAGCCCCTTGGAAGCCGGGCTACTGATCCTGCCCAATGCGGGGGCGATCATTCTCGCCTCGGCCGCGGCGCCGAAGCTGGCTCAGATGGTCGGACCGAAGCGGATCGTCATGCTGGCGGTGGCGATCATGACCGCCGCCGTGGTGATCTTGACCGGTGTTTCCGCCGACTGGTCCGCCACCACCGAAATCGCCGTCATCATGCTGTTCGGGTTCGGGTTCGGGTTGGGAATGCCGTCCTTGACCGACATGGTCATGGCGTCGGTCCCGGTCGAAGACGCCGGGGTCGGGTCAGCGGTCAACGATGTCGCACGCGAGCTCGGGTCTGCCCTCGGCGTCGCCGTCGTCGGAACGTTCATCTCGAGCATCTACCGGTCCAACGTTGAGAACCAATTGGCCGGTCAGGTGCCGTTCGATGTGCTCGAATCGGCCAAGGAAGGCATCGGAGCAGTCGCCGCAACCATTCCGGCGCTTCCGGCAGAGGTCGGCGCGACCACGTTCCAAGGCGCCAGCACGGCGTTCATCGACGCGATGAACAGCGGATTCTGGCTGAGCGCCGCGATTCTTGCCTTCGCGGTCGCATTGGCGGCCTGGCTGCTTCCCAACAAAGCCAGGACCGATCAGGTCACTCGTACCATCACCGAAACACCCACGGTCTTGCCGGTTACCGCCGACGTCTTGTAGGGCAGAGTTCGGTTGGTGCGATCAGCGGGGTCCGGCGTTCGAAAGCTCGCCGGGCCCTTCAGGGCATCTGGTCGCCGAAGTTGATGCCGAGATCGCGTGCGGTCGTCATTGTGTCCCCGTCGAGTGGAACGGTTTTCATCCGCTGTGTCGCACCAACCAGCGGAACGTAGGTCACATTCGGGGGGTCGAGGGCAACCATGACGCCATTGTGACCGATCTCCAAGGCCCGAACGGCGGCGGCGCCGAAGCGCAGGCCGAGCAGGCGATCGAGCGATGTCGGAGGCCCGCCGCGAAGCAGGTGACCGAGCACGACGCAGCGGCTCTCTTTGCCGGTGAGTGCTTCGAGTCGCTGTGCCACCTTGGTTCCGATGCCACCCAGTTGCACGGCCTGGCCAATGGTTTGGCCCTTTGTCGAAAGTTCGCCATCGATCGGAACCGCGCCTTCAGCGACGACGACGATCGAGAACTTCGCACCGCGCTCTTCGCGCTGCCTGATCGTGGCCGCGATCGGTTCGAGGTCGTACGGGATCTCCGGAATCAGGATGCCGTGTGCCCCGGCCGCCATGCCTGAGTGCAGGGCTATCCAGCCGGCGTAGCGTCCCATGACCTCGACCACGATGATGCGACCATGCGACGTGGCCGTTACGAACAATCGGTCGATGCACTCGGTGGCAAAGTCGACGGCGGTGTCGAATCCGAATGTTGCGGTTGTCTTGTCGAGGTCGTTGTCGATCGTCTTCGGTACGCCGATCACCCTCAGTCCGTTCTGGAACAGGTGGTTGCCGATCGTCAGCGATCCATCGCCGCCGACCGTGATGAGGGCATCGATTCCGGCGTCGTGGAATCGGCCGATCAGCTCCTCGGAGCGGTCGACCTCGACGAATGAGCCGTCCTCCTGCTCGGTCGGGTAAGCGGTCGGATTGCCCTTGTTGGTCGAGCCGATAATTGTCCCTCCGAGGTGGGAGATACCGCGAACGGCCTCGCGCGAGAGGTCGACGAGACCGCCGTGAGGATACTCGTCGGGAAACATCAGCCCGTTGAAACCGTCGCGGATGCCCACGACGTCCCAGCCGCGGTTGCGGGCGGCCAGGGTCACCGAACGGATAACGGCATTGAGCCCGGGCGCGTCGCCGCCGCCGGTGCTGATCGCAATTTTCGAGATGTTGTTGAACACCTGACGGAGGCTACGACACTCTCGGCGGTGCGCGTCGCGGCGAACGTGTTCAGCGCTGAGAGAAGCTGGTGTTCTACGATCCAAAGGTGAAAGGTGGTCGCTTGATTGCCGTGATGGTTTTGCTCGTCGGCGTCGCTGGCACCGCGCACGGGCTCGGCGCTTCCGGCGCCGCAGTCCGTCGGCAAGCAGATCGGCTCACAACACCGCCTCGCTCGTTCTCCGTGGTCGCCGTCGGCGACTGGTTGTCCGAACACCGGGTGAATCAGGCCGCCGCCGCGTTTGCGGCGCCGGGTGTGAGGGTCGACCACGGCCCGTTGTTGGCGCCGATCTCGCCGATCATCGGCTCCGCCGACCTGGCGATCTGTCACATGGAAACGCCGATCTCTGAGCCGGGCGCGGAGTACGGCTTTATGGGGCGCGGGCCGTACGGCAGTTCCCTGATCGCCGCGCCATACGAGTTGGCCGCCGATCTTCGGCGAGTCGGATTCGACCGTTGCAGCACAGCATCGAACCATTCGTGGGATCTCGGCGAACCCGGAATCGGGTCGACGCTGGCGGCGCTCGACACGGCCGGCATCTCGCACACCGGAACGGCGCGCTCGCCTGCCGAGGCCTCCGTCGCTGTGTTCGACATTGGTGGGACTCGCATCGCCCACATCTCGTTCGCCCTGAACTCGAACTCGGGTTTTCCAGGAGATTCGTGGCGACTCAACCGCGCCGCGTCCAGTACCGACGTGATCGCCGGCGCGAATCAGGCTCGCCGACTGGGTGCGGAGGTCGTGATCGTCAGCCTCCACGTGTTCGTGGAGATGCAGACGCAACCGGTCCCCGATGACCGGGCGCTGGTTCAGGCGGTCATCGCCGGTTCGGACGTCGATCTGATCGTGATCCATGGGCCACACACGGTCCAGCCCGTCGAGGTGGTGAATGGAACCCCAGTGTTTTGGAGCCTTGGCAACTTCGTGTCTGCTATGGGCATACCCGGCCGCGGCCGGTTCAGCGACCTGCGCACCCTCGACGGATTGATGGCCGCAGTGCGTTTCACCGAGCAGGCCGATGGCTCGTTTACCTCCTCGGTCGATCCCATACTGCTTTGCCAGATGGTCGACAGTCGGGTTGTCTATCCGGGTTTCGCTCCGTCGGCGACGCCGATTCCACCTACTGCAGTGGCAGGGATCGAAGCGTGCCGTCGGCGATCGGTTTCGATTGTCGCCGGTTTGCGCTGATCACTAAACTTGAGTAGAAATATCGTTATATTGTAAATATCGAATATAGCGAAACTTCTAGTTATGATGCCGAGCGTGAACCCTCAGGCTGAGACACCGGTGTTCGAGATCAAGGCCGAGCTTTTCAAGGCGCTCGCCCATCCGGCTCGGATTCGGGCACTCGAGGTGTTGGCTCACGGCGAACGGTCGGTATCGGAGTTGCAACCCGAGGTCGGGATCGAGCCGGCCCATCTGTCACAGCAGCTGGCTGTGCTTCGCCGGGCCGGGCTCGTTGTCACCCGAAAAGAAGGAACGACTGTGTTCTATTCGATCAAGGACCCGCAGTTGGTCGAATTGCTCGGTGCAGCTCGACGTCTGTTGATCGCATCGCTGTCCGAGACCAGGGACCTCCTGGCCGGACTCGAGAACGGATAGGCGTCGTCGTGAGCGGATCCAACGGGGCGCCGGCCCAACCGGTTGCCGCGGATAAACCTGGCCAAGGGGCGGCGCAGCGGCTCCGCCTGTTGCTCCCCGGACGGGCCGACTATGCCGACCTTCGACGAACGTGGCGGGGCGACGTGGTGGCGGGTGTAACCGTTGGAGTGGTGGCGCTTCCGCTTGCGCTTGCATTCGGCATCACTTCCGGGCTCGGTGCCGACGCTGGTCTGATCACCGCAATCGTTGCCGGCCTCGTTGCCGGAGTGTTCGGCGGGTCCAACGTGCAGGTGTCGGGCCCGACCGGTGCGATGACCGTCGTGCTCGTACCGATCGTGGCCCGGCAAGGGGTCGAGGCCGTGTTTCTGGTGGGGTTGCTCGCCGGCCTTGTCATCCTCGCCGCCGGGCTCGCCGGGTTCGGCCGATTTCTCGCCTTCATACCGTGGCCCGTCATCGAGGGTTTCACGCTCGGTATTGCTGTGATCATCTTCCTGCAGCAGGTGCCGGCCGCGTTGGGTGTACCCAAGCCGCACGGCGAGAACACGGCCGTGGTAGCTGCCCGTGCGGTCATCGATGCCATCGACAGTGCCGGTCTGTGGTGGGCGATCGCTCTGGTCGCCCTCGTGGTGGCGATCATGGTCGTCGGCCCGCGGCTTCACCGTGGTATGCCGGTGTCGCTGCTTGGCGTGGTTGCGGCGACGCTTGTCGCTCGACTCGCCGATCTTGATGTGGCCGTCATCGGTGAACTTCCCAACTCGTTGCCGGCCCCCTCGTTGCCGACGTTCTCGATGACGCTGGCGTCCGATCTGTCCGGAGCGGTGTTGGCGGTCGCCGCCCTCGGTGCGCTCGAGAGCCTGTTGTCGGCGAAGGTTGCCGACGGGATGGCCGGCGTAGGACGACACGACGCCAATCGCGAGCTGATCGGCCAAGGCTTGGCAAATATCGCCTCACCCCTGTTCGGCGGGATGCCCGCCACCGGAGCGATCGCGCGGACAGCCGTCAACGTCAAGGCCGGCGCCCGCACCAGGGTCGCTGCGATCGTTCACGCGTTGGTGCTGCTCGGGGTCGTACTCGCCGGCTCGGGTCTGGTCGCCGAAATCCCATTGGCGGCGCTCGCAGGGGTTCTGATGGTCACGGCGTTCCGGATGGTCGACGTCCACAACGTCAGAGCCGTGGTGCGCGCCACTCGATCTGACGCAATCGTTCTAGCGGTCACAGCGCTCATCACGGTTGCCTTCGATCTGATCCTTGCAGTCGAGGTCGGCATGGCGGCCGCCGCCGTGCTCGCTCTGCGACACCTCGCGCGCACGTCGACGATGATCGCCGAGCCGCTGCCGCTGATCGACTCCGACACGGCCGCATCGCTGCACCACGATCACATCATCTCCTACCGTCTCGATGGGGCACTGTTCTTTGGCGCCGTCCAGCGGTTCCTCCACGAGCTCACCGCGGTCGACAACGTGGAGGTGGTGATCCTCCGGTTTCCCGACCTCCAGATGCTCGACGCGACCGGGGCTCAGGCGCTCGGAGAAACGATCGACGACCTCCAAGGGCGCGGCATCACCGTGCTCATCAAGGGCCCGAGGTCACAGCATCTGCGCATCCTCCGCGAGGTCGGCGTGATCGACCGCCTGGCAGACCCAAAGCACGTCTTTACCGATCTCGATGCAGCGATCGCCCATGCTCACAGCCATGTCAAACGACGGCACGATCGCCACGCCGGCATTGGGAGTGACGGAGTGTCGAATGCTTGATACTCGGCTGACGCCTTCGACGCGTCGGCTTCTGCTTCTCGTCGGCTTGGCCGTGCCCGTCGGTCTCACGGCGGGCGGCGCCGCCTATTTACTGATTCGAACCATCAGTTTGATCACCCACATCGTGTTCTATGGCGACGTCGCCTGGGGGAGCATCCCCCCAATCTCAGATCTCGACCCATCGCCACGGCTTCCGATCGCCGCAGCGATCGGTGCACTGATCATCGCCATCATCGCCAGGGTGGCTCCGATCATTCGTGGGCATGGCATCCCCGAGGCTATGGAGGCGGTGCTGCGTCGTGACAGCCGTATCGCCCCGCGAACGGCGATCGCTAAACCGCTTACCGCAGCTATCGCGATCGGCACTGGTGGCCCGTTCGGAGCCGAGGGTCCGATCATCGTCACGGGCGGTGCGATCGGCTCGCTCGCCGGCCAGATCCTCAAGGTCACGCCGTCGGAACGCAAGATCCTGCTCGCCTCCGGGGCGGCGGCCGGGATGGCCGCCACATTCGGCGCGCCCTTGGCCGCGATCCTGCTCGCGATCGAACTGTTGCTGTTCGAGCTCTCAGTGCGATCACTGATTCCGCTCACGGTGGCGACATCGATCGCAGGCGGCATCCACTCGGCCGTGTTCGGGAACGGGCCACTCTTCGACGCCCCGCGGCACGACTACGCCGGGTTGGACAAGCTTCCCGTCTATGCCGTGCTCGGACTCATGAGCGGACTGGTCGCCGTCGTCATCGCCCGTGGGCTGTTCCGTGCGGAACGTAGTTTCCGTTCGTCCCGGATCTCGATCTTCTGGCACCCTTTGATCGGTTCGCTGGTGTTCGCAACAATCGGCCTGCTCGTTCCGCGTTCGCTCGGTGTCGGCTACAACGTGATCGACGACGTGCTCGCCGGCCAGCTCACGCTGATCCCGCTCGCGGCGGTGCTCGTGGCCAAGATGGTGTCGTGGTGGGTCGCGCTCGGGTCAGGCACATCGGGTGGAACGCTCGCTCCGGTGCTGCTGATGGGTGCCAGCTTCGGCGGGGTCTTCGCCATCATCGCCCTCCACATCATTCCCGGGCTCAACATCTCGGAGGGAGCTTTCGCCATGGTGGGGATGGCGGCAGTGTTTGGTGCCGCGACCGGAGCACCGCTGACCGCCATGGTGTTCGTGCTCGAGATCACCCGCGATTTCGAGGTGGTGCTGCCACTGATGCTGGCCACCGTGTTGTCGGCGTTGGTGTTCAGCGTCCTGTCGGACGAGACCATCTACACCGAGAAGCTCTCCCGCAGAGGGATTCGGGTTGGCAACGAGCTCGTGGCCGACTCGCTGCGGACCACGGCGGTGGCCGACGTGATGAATCGTTTGGTCGACAGCGTCTCACCCGATGACACCGTTGGCCACGTGGCTGACCGGATCCTGCGTGGCGATCATGGTGCCTTTCCGGTCGTCGATGCCGAAGGGCGATGCCTCGGCATGGTCACCCGTCGCGACTTGCTGACGGAGGAACATCCGAGAGACGCGCCGGTGTCGCAAGTCACGTCGTCTGATCTCGTAAGGGTCGGCCCCAAAGCGAGCCTTGTCGATGCGATGCAGGTGATGGCCCAGGAAGACGTGACTCATATACCGGTGATTGACGACGGCGTGATCGTGGGCATCTGCACCCGGGCCGACATCGTGCGGTCACGCAGCGACGAACTGGCATTGGAAAGACTCGAACCAGGGTGGCTCGCTCCGGTGGTGCAGAGACGAAGCAGGGTCGGGCGGCGGATCATCGTCGTGGGCAACCAGTCGCTCGGTGGACAGGCCCTCGCTGCCGAGTTGGAGCGTCGAGTGGCGCTTGAACCTTTCAGCCGCTTCCACATCGTCGTGCCGCTTCCTGTCGGCGGCGATCTGACGGCAGCGCGGGAGCGACTCGAGAATCAACTCGGCCTCCTCGACGATCTCGGGCCGCCGACCGCGCACAAGCGCAGCGAAGACAGATCGAAATCGTCGAACTTCGGGTCGGCGAGCATGAAGAAGTACATCGTCGGCACACCGTCGAAGATGGTGACCCGGTGTTGCTCGATCAAGCCCATCGTGTCGACCGCATCGAAGCGGTCGTTCAGGATCAGCCTGCCGCCCAAGAAGAAGACCCCGTTCATCACGACATTGCCGTACACATGCGAACACGGCAGCGCCGAGTAGCACACGTCCTCGCCAGTTCGGGCGTGCAGGTTGCTGGTGAGAGCACTGTTGAGCACGATCCCGTGATGGCTCAACATCGCGCCCTTGGGGTGACCTGTCGTACCGCTCGTGTAGCCGATCGTCGATGTCGCCATCGGATCGATCTCGAACTCGGGGAGCTCGGCGCTGTTGTCGTCCATCAGTTGATCGAACGAGGTGGCGCCGTCAGGAGTGTCGTCGCCGAAGACGACGATGTGCTCGAGCGGCGTTCCCGACTGGCAAGTGATGATCGGGGTGCCCTTGTCGACCGAGGCGAGCAAGACCTTGGCCCCACAATCCTTCGTCACGAAGACGACCTCTTCGGGTGTCAGCATCACGTTGATCGGGTTGATCACAGCCCCCAAGCGCAAAACCGCGTAGTAGCTGACGATCCACTCCCACCGATTCGGCGAGTAGAGCGTCACGCGGTCGCCTTGTGATACGCCGAGACCGTTCAGGCCGTTCGCCAGTCGCGCCGTCAACTCGTCAAGGCGGTTGTACGTGAACTCCTCGCCCCGAAAAACCAGCGCAACACGATCACCGTACTTCGCTGCGCCGAGCGGCATCACCTGACCAAGATTCGTGTACATCGAGATTCCCCTTGTGCTTCCGTTTGTGCTTCCGTCCCCCGGACGAAAGCCTGCGAAGCCTCCCACAGCCGCGCTGACTCCACTAGGGGCGCCGCCACCTCGCTGGCGACCCAGGACAAGCTGCATAACGCCCCGCAGAATCACCGCCTCATCGTCACGGTGCGCGCCGCATCGCATCTACCCATATCGTGCGTCCGATAATCATCTGGCCCCGATCACCGGAATATCTACAGATATGGCGCGGTCAGAATGTTGGCTCCGTGCCACGCGACGGAAGCCCTCGCGAATCGCGTCGAGAGCACTTTGCATTTCCTCGACCAAGTCGAGCGGTAGGCCGGGCACCGCGAGTGTTGCGTTCAGAGCGAACGCGGACTCTCCGAGCCATGTGACTTTTCACTCGCTGACACGCCCAACGTTTCATACCCGATCTCAGTGCTCCGGCTTTTGCTGACTGACATCGGAACGGTAGTGTAATGGTTCGGCAAATGGTAGTGTAATGGTTCGGCAAACGGTAGCGTAAGACTATGGCAGACAGTAGTGACGGGTATCGCCGACGGGTGCTGGACGACGAACTGGACGAGCTGTTGAGCGGGTTGGCGGCCCTCAGCATCGATGGCCCGAAAGGCGTCGGGAAGACGACGACGGCCACGCAACGAGCCGCGACGGTCTTCACGCTGGACCGACCGGAGGTTGCCGAGATCGTCGCGGCGGATCCGTCGCGGCTGGCGGCTGCGGACCCTCTGGTGCTGATTGATGAGTGGCAGCGGCTGCCGTTCGTATGGGACGAAGTACGCCGGGCGGTGGACGCCGACCTGGCCCCAGGCCACTTCCTACTGACGGGGTCGGCGTCACCGGACGCGCCGGCGACACATTCGGAGGCGGGACGGATCGTGCCAATGCGGATGCGCCCACTGACCTTGTGCGAGCGAGGCGTGGGGGAGCCGACCGTCAGTTTGGCCGCGTTGTGTCAGGGTGGGCGACCGAAGCTCTCGGGCACGACCGACATCAGGCTGGAGGACTACGTCGAAGAAATGCTGGCGAGCGGCCTGCCCGGCATCCGTCGGGCGACGGGCCGAGCACGCCGCCAACTACTCGACGGATACCTGCGGCTGGTCATCGACCGGGACTTCGAAGAAGCCGGTCATCAGGTACGGAACCCGGCGGCGTTGCAGCGGTGGCTGACGGCGTACGCGGCGGCGACGTCATCGACGGCGTCGTACGAGACGATTCGGGATGCGGCAACGTCAGGTGAGGGCGACAAGCCGGCAAAGTCAACCACCCTGCCGTACCGCGACACGCTCGAGCGGATCTGGATCGTGGACCCGGTGCCGTCGTGGTCGACTTCGGCGAGCCATATGTCCCGACTGGTGCAGAGCCCGAAGCACCACCTTGCCGACCCGGCGCTTGCTGCACGGCTCGTTGGTGCCACACGCGACACATTGTTGTCAGGTAAGGAGGTGACGCCAGCGGTGCCACGCGACGGGACGTTCCTGGGAGCACTGTTCGAATCGCTGGTGACACTGTCAGTGCGCGTGTTTGCTCAGGCATGCGAGTGCCGGGTGTCGCATCTGCGTACCCGGGCCGGCGAGCATGAGGTCGATCTGATCGTGGAACGCGACGACGGTGCGGTAGTGGCGATCGAGGTGAAGCTGGATCAGTCCGTCGGCGGTAGTGACGTGCGGCATCTGGCGTGGCTGGCCGAAGAGCTCGGCGATCGGCTGCTGGACTCGTTCGTCGTGACGACGGGCACCGAGGCGTACCGTCGCAGTGACGGCATCGGAGTCGTCCCGGCAGCACTCCTCGGACCGTAGCCGGCACTGTTGCGTCGATCGATCGAAGGGCGCGGCCGACCTGCGAGGTGCTGGATGACTGTTCAGATCACGGTGGTGAGCTCATCGAACGCTGCCGCGATGCGTAGACGGTCGTGGCGGGCTTCGACGCCGAGTTGGTAGTGGCCTCGTCGAAGGTTCTGGATGAACGCGTGACCGCGGATCACGACCGTGGCGGTCCGGTCGGTCCGCAGACCTCGCATCGGGCGAAGCCGTGCCTTGAGTCGTCCGTGATCGCACTCGATCCGGTTGTTCGCATATTGCGTGGTGTCGTGGAGAGCGTCGGGGAGAAGTTCGTCGACGACGCGCAGCAGGGGTGCGGCCAGATCCGTGGTGATCTCGCGCGGTCGTTCGCGACCGGCCAGCATCGTTTCGAAGAACCTGGTCGCCGCTGGGACGTTGCGCCGCTTCGACACGTAGACGTCGATCACCTGGCCGTGCTGGTCGACGGCGCGGTACACGTACCGCCAGACGCCGCCGACGCGGACGTAGGCTTCATCGACGAATCACCCGGGCACGCTACGACCCACGCACGATCTGTCAACGCAACAGTGCCCTACTGAATCACTTTGGAACGGGTTCGACTCAAATCGTTGATCGAAATGGTCCGGTTGGCGACCAGGACTTGACAACCTGGAACGTGTCTTGGGAGACGCTGAACGACGCGGTGCGGCTCCGCCGGTAGCGAGCCAGTGTGTCGTCAGCGCGAGAGGTAGCGTCGCTGGGTGTTCCTCAGCATCCCCGTCGACTGGGGTCGCATCGGCGTCCCGACGACGAGGAGAGGCGCCGGGTCGGCGTCGTAGCGTCCGATGATCGCGACGTCGTCACCAAGCAGCTCACCCTGCGGCGTGCCGGACAGGATGAGCCACGGGACCATGAACCCACCGTTGGGATCGGTGGTGGCGATCACCGTCGACAATCCGCCGAGCGACAGCGTGACAGCGGTCGAGACCGGGTACCCCGAACCGACCAGCGTGACCACCTGGCCGCCTGCCGCGACCCCGGGCGTCAGCTCGAGCACCGCGTCGAACCGGCCGCTGCCGCGCAACGACGTGCTCGCGGACGCCGAACCGCTTCCGCTCACCATCAACGTGCCCACCCGGTCGCCGGCGTCGCTCGGCACGAACCCGAGCGTCAGTTGGCAGTCGCCACCGACGGCCAAGGTCTCGCCGGTGCAGCCGTCGACGCTCACCGCATAGTCGCCCGCCGCGATGCCGGATAGCAGTACCGTCTGAACAGTCACCGGCACCTGCCCGATGTTGACGACCGTGGCCGCACGGCTCGCAGCAGGTTGGCCGACGACCGCCTCATCAAACGTGACCGGGTTCGGCGTGATCGACAGACCGACCGACGCCGGCACGGTGGTCGTCGTGCTCTGGCGCGGAGGGGTCGTCGGGGGCCCCCCGTCGCTGACACCGACGAGCGAGCCCGTCGCCGCCAGAGGAACTCCGGGGTACGAGTCGTCGCGAACCGTCAGCGTCCCCGACTTCGCCCCATCGCCGGCGGCGCTGAAGAGAACATCGACCCTGCAACTCTGGCCGGGTTGTAGCACCGAGGGGCAGTTCTCGGTGGCCACGTCGAACTCGCCATTTGCGGCGATCGATGTCACACGCCAACCCGACGGACCGACATTGGTGACCGTCGACTGCAGTGTGGCCGGCGAGGTACGCAGGCCGAAATCGAGACTCTGCACGCTCAGCACCGGACGCCGCTGACGGATCAGGATGGCGTCGCTCTGGGGGAACGAGAGGGACTGTGGGAACAGCGGATCCTGCACGAAGTCGTCGGGTTCCCCGGTCGACCAGGCGACCCACCTGCCGTGCTCCGACACGACGGCGTCGGTTTCGAGGTGGAACGTCGACGCGCCGGGCCGGGCATAGCTGACGAGTTCGGGTGGGCTGGCCGACGCCCAACGATCCGATGTCTGGATGATGAAGACGTCGGAATTGTCGCCGGAGAAGATCTCAAATCCCAGGTACTGCCCATCACGGCTGATCGCCGGCCGGCCACCTCCGGGCACGACCGACGTTGCGAAACCGGTCGTCCGATCCCCCACGAAGATCCCGGCCGTCTGCCGGAACGCGACCAGCTGCCCATCAGCGGAGATCGAAGGATCGAACGAGTTCTGGAGCGCTCCGGTACTGGGCGTCTGCGAGATGATCGTCGACGATGGATTTGTCACCCCTGCCGGCACGTCCGCAACCCAGATGTTGGTCGTCGACGAGTCGACACCGCCCGTGCCATTCGACCGTCCGGCGACGAAAGCCAGGACATTGCCATCGCTCGACAGCGCGACCTCGCCGATGATGTACCCGGAGAGGGGAGCGTTGACCGTGACGCTCGCCCCGTTCTGACGCCACACCAGCGCATTCGTGCGCCTCGGAAATGCGATCACCGTGCCGTCGGCGTTGAGACTGGGCCGAGGTGCGACGAATCCCGACCCATTCGTAGCTACCTGCGTCGAGACGCCACCGGCACACCGATTGATCGTCATCAGGGCAAACGTGAACTCGGCGACCGGATCCCCGTTGTACGCGATGACGCACCCGTCGTCACTGAGCCCAGGATTTTGGCCGATGATCGGGGTCGGCGGACCGGTGGTGGAGTTCGGCCGATCCCGATGCCAGATCTCGGGCGCAACGTTGAAGGTGAAGCTCGATGCAAACGACAGGATGTGGCCGAGGTTGGAGATCGACGCCCGCTCGGCTCCGTTCGGCATCGGACCGTTGTCGTTCGGGAGCCGTGACACGATCTCGGCCGGCTCGAACGGGTCCTGAGCGTCGACGGTTCCAGTCGGCGACGAGAAGGTCGTGAGGGCCGCGACCAGCACACCGATCGGCGCGGTGGTGCCGACGATCCGACGCATCGCCGGCTGCCGGCTATCGCGAGCCATCGTTCCATCCCGCGAGCCGACGGAGTGTGCCGTCATCGGGGATTCGCGTCACAACCCAGACCGGCGCGGGAGCACCCGCCGCGGCGTCGCGCTCGACCGTGCTGCCGGCGGCAGCGACCTGATTGCATCGATGATCGGGGAACGGTGCGATGCCCTACGGTACGCCAGCGGCGGCGCGTTGGACAGCGAATAGATCATCGAGTCTCGGGTTCAACGATCGACTTCGATACTCGTACTGATCGAGACGTCCGCTGAACGCTCCACGCAAGCCCGGAGCTCCGCAATCAGCGCGTATCGCGCCTCTGCGGAGACTGCGTCCTGCACTGGCCAGACCGTCCGATCGATTCGGCCGCCGATGCCTGAGTGGTATCGCTTGCTGAATCTCCTGGGCGGTGGCGCTGCGTCATCCAGCGTCGCTTCTAGGAAGTTGATCATCTTCTGGACGCGGTCCTCAACGAGTAAGACCACTCGGTCGCCCGCGGCGAATTCGTAGCTTTCTTGGGGCCCCGCCGCGGTTGCGTCGGGAAGCCGTTCCCATGCTCGTTCGGAGCGCTCACGCCCAACGCCCGGACGAGCCGACCGGTAGCGCCGAGCAGAGGTTGCCTTCAACACTTCGTGGACTTCGTGGGGTGGTCCAGCCAGGTGGGCATCGGAGTACGGGGCAAGACTCTTCGGCAACCACGCGAGATTCGGTACGAACGAGAACAGCAACGGATCGCCTGTCGTCGCGGGCCACACGTGACAACAGACGAGACCCTTGCCGATTCTGCTGTCTTGGTAAGGATCGCCGGGGGAGGCGGCCAGATTCTTCACGACTCCCTTGATCAGCGAGTTGTCGTCAGCGAAGTACCCCTGCTCGTCGGGCATGCCCCATAGATCGCGCTTCGGACCGGGCGCTCGTTCATCGGTCCGGTTTCGGAGTTTGCGGATCGCGTACGGGCAAGCCACGGAGCTCTGAGGTAGGTGTCCACGGGCAACCAAAGCGCGTATCGCGAAGCCAATGCCACGATCTGCGGTGATTCGAGTTCAGACATATCTTGAACTCCCCGGTCAGCGAGCTCGGCCCAAAGAATTGTATCCGCATCGGCGCCGGCACTTGCCATCTCGACAGTCTTGTCCAGGGGCCTTGCTGAAGCAGCCATGTTTCGCCGGTTCCGGACAGCTCGCCGTGTTTGGCCTGGAGCGTCAGCACCTGAGTCGGTCCGACCGCCCAACATGTGAGGTACAAGTCTCTGGCCGTCGGCGCAGTGACGCCCTTGCGGAGGTCTGGGGGAGGTCTGTGACCCACCGGTGTTCGGCTCGATAGCCTGCAGGGCGCCGCACGCTGGTGTGTTGCGGCCTCGCCCCAGTGGGGCCGGTAGGAAATCGGGTTTGACCTGGTCAGACGGTCGTGTTCTGGTGCCTCGGGAACGGATTTGTCTGATCTGGTGACGTCAAGATTGGCCCGGCTCTACTAGGCCATCGCGATCGCAACCAACGAGGTGCTCGGCATCGTGAGTGTTCCATCGGTGATGTAGTCCGAGAGTTCGTCAGCGATTTGATCGATCATGGCGTTGTAGGCATCGGGATGCATTGCTCCGATTCGTTCGGCGATTGGCAGCGCACGCAGGTTTCCGTCGATGGCCTCGATCGCGTTGATCGGCGAGCGTGTGATGACGACAGGTTCGACTTCCACCGAAACGAAGCCAGCTCCGGTGAAGACCTCTTCGAGTTTCGAGCGTTCGCCAAACCCCATCGGAGCACGCATCACCTCACCGGCCGGTTCCGACAAATGTGCGGCGAGTCCGTTCGCCAGTGCAGCCACATATGGGTTTTCCTCGAGCCGGCTCCAAACACTGACGGCCGCGATGCCACCAGGGCGTACCACGCGTCGCATCTCCGATACGGCCGCTCCCTTATTCGGTACAAACTGCAGCGCTTGCTGGCAGAGCAGCGCGTCAAACTCGTCTGTCGCGAAGGGAAGGCTCTCGGCATCGGCACGACGCCACTGGATCGGAGCACTCTCGATGCCGAGTCGCTCGGCTTCAGCGAGCATGGACTCGTTCAGATCGGACGCCGTGATCGCACCGGCGGCGCCTACTACTGGTCCGAGCGCACGCGAGACGACGCCGGTGCCGCACCCAAGATCCAAGACAGTCGACCCAGTCTTGATGCCCGCCCGCTCCACAAGGTCGGTCGCCCATTTCGCGAACCATGAGGCAACATGTAGCTCGTACAACTCGGCGGTCGAGTCTGATACCTGCCAACGCTCTTGGTCTGCCATCAGATCATCATTCCACTTCTGGCCAGAGGCGCGCGTAGTGCGCTCCGGTGGGCACTGGTCAGCGTCGGTTCGGGCAAACTAGTCAGAGACAATCGACCCGTCCTGCGCAGCCCGAGCCAGCGACAGACCGATCCACAGCACGCGCGGGACGACGCGACCGACATCACGCCGACAAGAACGGCAAGTATTGCTGGTACAACGACTACCGGATCCCCGACAACCTCGGCGCCGGCACGGTCGCGGTCAGACTGCACGCCAACGACGACGCCAAACAGCGACGCTTCAACCGCACCGAGAACATCCGCCCGCTTCCAGCCAGCGACCCCGACTTCGATGGGTTGTGTCGGTGTCGCAGCGATGCCGAATCGATCAACCGGGCACTCGATGACACACTTTGGCTGCGCCGCGCCCACTCGATCGGACACGAGCGTCAACACCTCAACTTGCTGACCTTCGCGCTCGGCATGAACAGCCTCGCACTGCACTGCCACAAACAACGCAGCAGCGACCCACCAACACCGCTTGCAGCGGCCTGAACATCCCCTCCCACGGCCACCCGGCTTCAAGCGCGCCCGCGATCGCAGAACCGGCGTAGCGGCGATCAATACACGGCTCAGTAGTCGACTCGAACCGCCGCACCCGCACCTAGAATCGGGGGTCAACGTCGGCACCCACGAACCGAGCGGGTTTTCTCCCACCTTTCGCGCCGGCCCCGCCCCAGTAGCTCAGTGGATAGAGCATCGGTTTCCTAAACCGTGTGTCGTAGGTTCGATTCCTACCTGGGGCGCTATAAAACACCTGGTAGATGATCTGCTCGTCTCGATCAAATGTGACGCTTCCCTTCGTGGTAACGCTGTGGTAACGTCATTTTGTGGCGAGTGGGACGGTTTATCGTCGTGAGACACCTTCGGGGGCATCGTCGTGGGTCGCTCATGCCACCTGGCAGGAAGGTGGAAAGCGCCGTCAGGCGAAGCGCTCGTTCCGCACGAAGAAGGAAGCGCAGGCCGCGCTGACCGAACTCCTGGCCGCCCATCAGACCGGCACGTTTGTCGCGCCGAGCCGGATGGTGTTGCGCGACTTCGTCGAGCCGTGGCTCGATGGTCTCGCGAATCAAGGCCGCAAGCCGACCACCTTGCAGGGGTATCACAAAACTCTGAACGCGTATGTGCTGCCACGCCTCGGCGGTGTCGCGTTGCAGGAGTTGCGGGCGAGTGATCTCGACGCGATGTACGCCGAACTGCTTCGCTCGGGCGGTCGTGGGGGTCGGCCGCTGTCGATGACGACGGTGCATCATGCGCACGCCGCGATCAACAAGCTGCTCCACGACGCTGAACGCAAGGGGCTCGTCACCCGCAACGTCGCCAAGCTCGCCGACGCTCCGTCGCTCACGACGGCTCGCGCCAGAGGTCCGGAGATGACGGTGTGGACGCCTGCCGAGCTGTCGACGTTCCTCGACTCGATCGAGGGCAACCGCAACGACGCACTGTTCCGGGTCATGGCGATGACTGGCCTGCGCCGCGGGGAAGTGGTCGGTCTGCGGTGGTCAGACGTGCAGCTCGACAGGCATCGGCTGACGGTAAACCAGGCCGCGACGGTGGTCGACGGTCTCGAGTTGGTCGATGTGCCAAAGACCCGGCGCAGCCGCCGCGTGATCGATCTCGACGGCGCCACCACGGCGATGCTGTCGCGTCATCGGGCTCGCCAGCGTGAGATGTTCCTCCGGCTCGGGGTGACCGCGTCTGCCAGCGACCGAGTGTTCACGAACGAGATCGGTGACCCGATCCGCCCGCACTCGATCGGCCAGGCGTTCGGCCGCCTCGCGACGACGGCCGGCGTGCCGAAGATTCGTCTCCACGATCTGCGTCACACCCACGCGTCACACTTGTTGATGGCAGGGATCAACGTCAAGGTAGTGAGCGAACGCCTCGGCCACGCCTCGGTGAGTTTCACCCTCGACACCTACGCCCACGTCATGCCGGGCCAACAAGCCGAAGCCGCGGCCGCAGCCGCCGCGTTGATTACTCAGCGTGGCACGATGTCGGAGAGGAGAGGGGGTGAGTTGTGAGAGTTGACGTGAAACCAGATCTGCTGGTGTGGGCGCGCGAACGCGCTCGTATCGAGGCCGAGGGCTTGTCTCGTCGCTTCCCGAAGCTTTCAGAATGGGAATCGGGTGATGTGCAACCGACGCTCAAACAACTCGAGAACTATGCCAACGCCACGCATACCTCGCTTGGGTTCCTCCTGCTGCCCGAGCCACCAACCGAGTCGATACCCATTCCTGACTTCCGTACGATCAGCGACCAGGCGCTCTCCGGCGTCAGTGCCGATCTGCTCGACACCGTGTACGCCTGCCAGCAACGCCAGGACTGGTATCGCGACTACGCGCGTTCAAACCGGGAAGACTTCGTGCCGTTCGTGGGATCGGTCGACATCGATGCGAGTGTTGTGGTCGCGGCAAACGCGATGCGAGAGGCACTTGAGTTTGGGCTGAACGAACGAAGTCAAGCCAGTACGTGGTCGGCGGCGCTCGACCTTCTGCGTGAACATGCCGAGGAAGCCGGTGTGCTCGTGATGGTCAACGGCATCGTCGGGAGCAACAGTCATCGCAAGCTCGATCCCGAAGAGTTCCGCGGCTTCGCTCTGTCAGACCCACTCGCTCCGGTGGTCTTCGTCAACGGTTCCGATACGAAGGCGGCGCAGATCTTCACGCTTGCTCACGAGCTGGCTCACATCTGGCTCGGCGAGTCGGCGCTGTCGGATGCCGACATGGTCGGCCAATCTGCTCGTCCGATCGAACGCTGGTGCAACGAGGTGGCGGCAGAGTTTCTTGTGCCGCTCGACGCGCTCCAAGCGGCGATTGGTGACCTGTCCGACCTCACCGTCGAACTCGACCGCCTTGCGCGACTCTTCAAGGTGAGCACGCTCGTGATTCTGCGGCGGATCCACGATGCAGGGAATCTCAGTTGGCGTGAGTACCGATCGGCATTCACCGCCGAGCGCGAACGGGTGCTCGGCCTCATGGGTGAGCGCGGTTCCGGGGGGAACTTCTATAACACGACGCCGGTCCGGGTCAGCAAACGCTTCGCCAGAGCGGTGATTGCCAGCACCTGGGAGGGTCAGACGATGTACCGCGATGCGACGCGGCTGCTCGGCTTCAAGAAGTTGGCGACGCTTGATGAACTTGGCCACAGCCTGGGTGTTGGCTGATGGCGTACCTGCTCGATGCCAACGCCTTCATTGAAGCTCGAAAGCGTTGGTACGGCTTTGATTTCTGCCCGGCGTACTGGGACTGGCTGGACACGGTCAACGCGAACGGCGAACTGTTCAGCATCGAGCGGGTCGCCGCCGAAATCCAAGCTGGCGACGACGAACTCGTCGATTGGTCGCGTGCCCGCGGTGAGGGGTTGTTCCTCCGGCCTGATGCCGCAGTGCTCGCGAGCCTGAGTCAGTTGAGCATGTGGGCAACCGGCGGCGACTACGAGCCGGCGGCTGTGGCGACCTTTCTCGACATCGCCGACTCGTACCTCGTTGCGCATGCGCATGCGCACGGCCACACCGTGGTGACGATGGAGATCGTGTCGAACTCCCCGAAGAACATCAAGGTACCCAACGCATGCGTGGCGATGGGCGTCAAGTACGTCAATGTGTTCACGATGCTTCGTACGGAGCGAGCCCGGTTCGTCCTGGGGTAGCCACTCACGCTCGCTTCATGACAGCGACGGCTTGATCACGAGGTCGCCAACGAAGCGGGCCTCGCACCCAGCCACCGAAGCGACTGAGGGTGCATGCACGATGATCCGCTCCAGACTTTTGGAACCCACGGTGTGCCTATTCTCTGGGCCCAGGGATGATGACTTGGAAGGAGGGCCGATGACACGGGTCGACATCAAGGCTGACCTCAACAGCGAGGACGAGACCGGGTTCGTCTGGACGTTTCTCGACGAAGCCGAGGATCAGGCAGTCATCCGGCCTGGCGAGGTGGTTGTCGCCGGCTCGCCTCTGTCGCCGGCTGTTTGTGAAGTCGTCGACCTCGTCGAGAAGCCCGTCGGCACGGTCGTTCATCTTCGAGTGCTGCCTGGAACGATCGAGCAGTACCGCCGCCTCCTGGCCCGTGTAGGGGCTTGACCACCTCAGTCGGTACCGACTGACTGATGGTTGCCCGAGTCAGTAGGCGAGGGAAGTGCGCTCGGCGTTCTCCCCCGTTCTGAGCAGCCGCCGGGCGATAGCGCGTCTGGGCCTTGCCGTCGAGCGCGGTCAGAAGCCGATCCCGAGCCCGGGCGCTTCTGGCGCACGGTGGTGCTCGACGACTGGTCGCTGGGATGGGGCCGGGCGCCGTGGCGCGAGGTCGTGCTCGTGGATCCAGATGGTGAGTGGTTCGGCGAGGAGTGTGTGGTGGCCGCCGGTGTGGTGGAGGTGGTGGGCGGCGTTGATGAGCGCGGCGGGGCGTGGGGTGTGTCCGTTGGCCCAGTCGGCCCAGATGTCGAGGGCGTCGAGTCGGTGTCGAGCGTTGAGGAGACGGTGGTCGTAGCGGTCGAGGCTGCGGGAGAATTGTCGGTCGGCTTTCGCATGTTGTTGTAGTTGGTGGCGTTCGGTGCGCAGTTCGTTTCGTTGGTCGAGGAGTGGTTGGGCGCGGCGGGTGATCTCGTCGAGTGCGGTGTGGGCGGTGGTGACGTCGTCGGCGGTATCGGCGACTGTGTGTCGTGCGGTTCGGCGGTGGAGTCGCCCTGAGTTGGCGAGTTCTCGCTCGGCTTGACGTTGTCGCTGTTGCGCTTGGTGAAGATCGGATGTGATGCGGGTGATGGCGTGGTCGTGGGGTGCGCAGTGTGGTTCGAGACCGCCGAGTTGTTGGGTGAGTTGGTCGATGCGCTGTTGGAGTTCGGCGTCTCGTTGCAGTTGGGCGGCGGCGTCGGCTCTGGCGTCAGCGACTTCGCGGCGGGCGTGGTTGTGGAGGTCCCAGAACCAGTCGGGGATCTCACACCGTGGCCGAACCGCCGGCGTCGAGGGTGTGGCGGTGGCGAGTTCGCGTCGGGTGCGGGTGGCGGGGTGGTCGGCGCGGTCGGTAGCGAGGATGTGTTCGAGGACGTCGATGGCGTCGGCTACGTCGTGGGTGTCGGTGACGACACAGATCAGGTTCTCGCGTTGGCCGCGGGTGACAGCGACGTAGAGCCCGCGGCAGGTGGTGGCGCCGGTGGCGAGGGTGATCGATCCGGTGGCGGTGTCGGATTGGTTGCCGGGTTCGGTGGCGGCGTAGCCGAGCTGGACGTGTTCGGTGACGTAGTTGTGGGGGAGGGTGGTGGTGCCGTGTCCGTCGATGCGGGTCACGGTCAGGTCCCCGTTGTCGGTGATCGTGTTGATGGTCCAGTAGTCGCGGTTGCGCACCGAGTCGCCGCAGCTGGTGCGGAGGAGTCGTTGGTTGCGTCGGGTCGTGATCACATCACCAACGTGGAGGGTGGTGTCACCGATCTCGAGGTGTTGGTCGTCGAGTTCTCCGAGTGCGACACGGTGGGCTTGCACAGCGTGGTTGATGGCGTCGACGTGGTCGTTGGTGGTGGTCGTGATCGCTATGTACTCACCGCGCTGGTGGGCGCCGGCCCATGCTGCGGCGATGTTGTCGAGGTGTTCGGCGAACGGCGCAGCGATGATCCGGTCGTGGGCTGCGTATGCGTCAAGGCCGGTCGGGTCGCCGTGTCGCAGTTTGAGGGACGCGGCTGCTTCCCATTGGTTGCGGAAGCGGTGGATCGTGTCCAGTTCGATCGTGCGCCCGGTCGCGCACAGTTCGGCGAACATGCCACCTCGGCCGACGGCGTAGAGTTGATGCGGGTCCCCGATCAGGGCGAGTCGCCACTGGTGTTGGTCGGCGAGTCGGGTGAGGTGATGCAGGTCGCTGGTGGCGAGCATCCCGGCCTCATCGACGATCAGTGTCGTACCGGCCGGCAACTGCCAAAGCGGGTCGGGTGGCCGGTCGGCGCGGGTGTATTCGTACAGGAGTTTCGCAGCAGTGTCCGTTGGCATGCCGGTGCCGGTTTCGAGGACGCGGGCAGCTTTAGCGGTCGGTGCCAACCCGAACATCGGCCGATGCTGACGGTCAAGGTCGGTCGCGGCGGCGTGGAGCATGGTGGTTTTGCCGGTCCCGGCCGGGCCGACCACGAGGACGAGTCGGTCCGAACCGGCGACCGCGGCGGCGGCTTCGACCTGCATCACGTCCAACCGATCGCTGGTGATGGTGGTGGAGGGGTTGGGTGGGTCGATCTGGTTGTCGATCGCCCACACGATGATGTGTTCTTCTTGGGCGAGGACCTGTTCGCTGGTGTGGTGGCGGGCGGAGGGCTCAATCCACACCGACCGCCCATCAGATGCGCGGCGGCTGTGGATTTCCTGTGGATCCAAGTCGACGCACTCGGCGAGCACGGTCCCGGTCGCCCGTTCCAACAGTGTCGCCCAATCGAGGCCGTCGATCCCGGGGAGCGGGCGGAACGTGTCGCACAGAGCTTGGGTGACATCCAGGCGATGCCACGCCGAACGCCGCTCGGCAAGCTCGGTGACCACATCGCCGATCGCGATCTGTTGGCGCTCGGTCGGTTGCGAGCGTGCAGCGGTGTGGATGTCGGCGGTGAGTGTGTCGGCCGTGACGCCGATCGTGGCGGCTTCGGTGAGCCACCGTGACCGCAGATCGGTGACACCGTTGCCGGTCTTGTGCCGGCGGGTGTCAACCGCGGCTTCACGGCCGAGGGCGCCGCGTTCTTTCGGGGTCGGGTCGCGTCCCTCGCGTGCCCAGAACTCCGCCAACTTCGCTTGGAACGCCGTGTCGACTTGTGCGCTGCGTTTCGAGAACAACTCCAACAGTTCCTGTGGGATACCGGCGATCTCGGCTTGCCCTTTGTCGATGTCGCCCCAGGCGACGTCGTAGTGGGCGGTGACCTCGGCCCGTAGCACCGACTGATAGATGCCACCGAGCGCCCGCTGAAAGCCTTTCAAGGTGCGGGCATCGAGCGCCAGCCAGCATCCGTCAGCTGTTTGCACTTTGGATGAGATCACGACATGGGAATGCAGCTGTGGATCATCCAACCGTGACGTGGTTTGCCGGAACACTGCCGCGGTCAGTCCTTGGGTGTCGGGGTGGAGTCGGTGACCGTTCGACCGGATCCGGGTGGTCGATCCGTAGCGTTCGAGATGGTCGATGACCGCCCTCACAGCGGTGTCGTGACATTCGGCGAGGCCGTCGTCGCCGGTCAGTGCCCACCACACCGACAACGACTTCGGTGCTGAGAACGTCGCGTCGAACCCGGCCACCGCCCGCACCGTCTTGCCGGACTTGGTGATCCGATCCAGCAGTGGGTTGCCGAGCGGTGACCCAGAGGTTGGGTCACGGCCCTCCAACAGCATCTCGAGTGCTTCGGTGGTGACCTCACCATGGAGTCCGAGGAGGTCGGCTTGGTGGCCGGTCCACCGGCCGGGGAGTTCGCCGTCGGCGGTGGTCAGGTAGCGGGTGTAGTACAGCGCCGTCGCCGCCGCGGTCGACGCGTACAGGGTCGTCACCCGCAACATGTGCGCTCCCCAAGGCCCGCGGGCACCTGTCTGTTCTCGGAAGTTGTCGTGGCGGTTGAGATGACGGTGGTCATGGCGGGGGGTGCGCTCAGGGGAGCGGCAAGGTGAGCTGGACGTTGGGGGTGGTGCGCGTCGTGCGGTGGCGGGTGATGCGTGACGCGGGAGGCGTCGTTGTGGATGCCGGTGATGGGGTGTGGTCGTCGAAGTTGATCGAGGTCGGGATCGTGAGCGTGTAGCAGCCAGTCGCGAACGCGCCGGTACTCGTCCGCGACTGTTGGGCGGTCACCAGTCCGAGGCGCCGAAGCTGGCCGAGGGCGCGAGCGACGGTGTCTTTGGCGAGACCGAGCCGCGATGCCAGCGACCGGATCGACATCGTCGCCCGACAGGCGTCGACAGGTCCGCTCGAAGCCAGTACGAGTTCTTCGAACACCATCCACGTGGTCGGGCCGAGCCGGCGACGCAACTCGACGCTGTCGGGTGTCAGCACGACCCGGCGGTCAGTCGCCACTGGACACCTCGACAGCGATTTCGGTGTCGCATAGCCGTACGACGCGCCCGGTCAGAGCGAGTTCGACGAGTGCCCAACGCGGCACCCGTAGACAGCCACCGAGGCGGATCACCGGCAGGCCTGAGACGCCGCCCGTGATGTCGTATTGGCCGGCCAACTGATATGCGAGCGAGCGACCGATTCGTAACACGCCCGCGGCTTCCTCAACGGTCAGCAACGGCGCCGAAGGAATCCCCAACATGTCGGATTTGTCCATGAGAACGTCTGACTTACACGGATGTCATTCAGAACGCAACAGGCTGGCAGTGGGCCTCGATGTCGAACTTCGGAACACACGGACGCAACGGACACCGACGGACACCAGCGGACTCCACGGACACCAGAGCAGCAGAACTGTGTGACTGATATCACAACACGTTTGGTGTGCCGAATCCCAGGACACGGACCACGAACCAGTCCGCGTCACCATCACCCGACTCGGCGGGCTGCGGATCCCGAGTGGCACCGACAATGTGGACCGAGCACACTGTGGAACCACACCCAACCTCACATCGGTGGCGCGTCCACGGGCTCTGTCGGCGCGCATCATGAGGTGGGTCATGCGTCAACGTGGCCACCTACATATCGCCGGGAGTCGGTTACCCAGAACGACGATTCGATTGCACGAAGTGTGCGGCCGCTTGGCGGCGTGTGTTGCTTGTTCGACGGTGACCGTTGTCCGGCGATGGGTCTCGGGCGGGCACGACTCTTCTGACCCCGCCTCCACCGGATGCGACGGTTCGTCGATTCGTCCGGCGGGCCAATCTGTCGGTGGCGATTCACATTGCGACAGGGAATCGTCGTCGGTGTCGTTGAGAGGGTGTGCGGTCCGAACGGAGCGATGTGATCAACTCGTCGGCGGTGGCAACTACACCTGACGATCTGCTCGCGCTCTACGACCGCACCATCGAGGACGTGTACCGGTACGCCTCGCGGCTGACGGGTGGTGACCGTTCGCGTACCGACGATCTGGTGCAGGAGACCTACCTGGCCATCCTCCGGCGGATCCAGTCGGGCAAGCCGGTTGAACTCGGCGTCGGCTACGTGATCACGACGTGTCGGAACCGGTTCCTCGACGGGGTCAAGGCCGACCGCCGTCGAACGAAGCGGGAGCTGCGGGTGGTCCCGGCCGTCGACGCCACGATCGGCCCCGAACTCGACCACGTCGCGACGACCCAGCTGGCCGAGCTGTCCGACGACCAGCGGGCCGCGCTCGTACTGCGCTACGTCGACGACTACTCGGTGTCTGAGGTCGCGCGCCGGTTGGGTCGCAGCGTCGCCGCGACCGAGTCGCTGCTGGCTCGCGCCCGCGCCGCAATGCGCCACCTACTGCAGGAGGACGAACGATGAACGACGACGCCCGTCTCGCCCAGATGCTCGGCCGGCTCGGCGGCGACCCGACTCCGGAGTTCCGGGCGGCCCTGCGCGAGCGACTCGTCGACGAGGCGACCGGTCGCACGATCGTGCCGATCGACGTCGAGTCGCCTGACGCGCACCGCCGCGCCGGCCGCCCCGGTTGGCTGGTCATCGGGGCGGTCGCGGCGGCGATGGCGTTGGTGGTGGCCGGGCTCGTCGTGGTCACTCGCCGCGACGATCCGTCACCTGCCGATCAGCCCGATGTGTTTGCTGCCTTGACGGCTGTTGCTCACGTGCGGCTTCTGGAGGTACGGGTGACCAGGAGCGAGATCGTGGCCGATCCGGGCCGTGATCTCGTCGCCTCGCTACGCATCGAAACAGCCGACGCCGCGACCGGGGTCGTCGAGCTGAGCGGTGACGACACCTGCAATCGCTACGGCGGCACGATCACCGTCGACGACCGCGGCCGTGTCACGGGCACCGAGCTCGAGTCGATCGGGGAGGCATGCGATGACAACTCGGTCGTGCCGACCGCTGGCGACGTGCTGCGGCCGATCGACGGCGGCGTCGAGATCGTCACGGGCGACGAGGTCCATCGGTTCGTCGGTTTCGAGGCGCTGGACCAGTACGACCCGACGGCGTCGGGCTGGGACGGCTCGTATACGGCGGCCGGAGCTGAGTGGTCTGGCCTGTTGGAGATCGCGCCGGGGCCGGTGATCGCTTTCGGGTTGTGTGTCACCGCTGTCGAGCTCGGCGACGACGGCTTCTTGTCGGTCCGCGAGGGCGTCACGTGCTCGACGGGGGGTGTGTATGGCGTGTTGCTCGATGCTCTGCTCGGCGGGTCGCTGCGGCTCGCCCGCTACGGCGGGGTGCTGTACGCCGACACGACCACGCTGACCGTGCTGCTGCGTCCGGCCGACGAGTTCCTGCCACCGACGCCGGACGATACGGCCGGGGAACCGGCCGTCGAGGCGTTCATCGACGCGGTCGGCGGGCGAACGTTCGTCCTGCTCCCGGACGGCGGCGACGTGGCGATCGACCGGCCGTACATCACCTTTCAGGATGCGAGCGATCCCGAACTCGCCGTCGAGGGTTTCGGTGGATGCATGTCGTTCTTCGGGCGCGGCACGTGGTCGGACGCGGGCGACGGCTACGTATCGCTGGACGGCGGGATCTCCGTCGGGACCGCTGGTTGTTCGCCCGGCGATGACCTCGTGACCGTGTCGAACACGACCCGTTTCGGCGTATCGGGCGAGGTGCTGGACGTAGTCGGTGACGAAACGACCTGGTCGCTCGTCGCCATCGACGGACTCCCGGTTCCGAATCTCGAGCAGCTCGGAGGGCGCTGGTCGGTCGGCGATGAAGGGAACCTGATCGTCGATCCGTCGCAGTCGCGGCTGCTGCTCGGCGGATGCCAGACGACTATCGCCACCCGGCCTGGATCGGCGTACCTCGGCACCGACGGCTGGAAAGGCACGGACTGCGCGGGGACCGAGCTCAGCCTCATGCGTGCCCTGGAGATGAGCGAAACCCAACAGGCCATCAACCAGGTCCACCTCGCTGGCGATGTGCTCGTGATCGACTCGCATTCGGCCAAGCGCCGCCCGATCGTGTTCGCACTGCACGCCGCCGGACCACTGCTCGATCCGACCACCGTGTCGATCGAACTCGGATCGGCGTTCGGCTACCAGCCCGCCGACGAGATCACCGCCGACGAGATCGAGGCGCACGTGTCGTCGCTGCTCGGGCCGACAACATACGACACCGGCTGGTTCGTCACGCCGAACGACCCGACGATCACCGACCACGAGGATTGCATGGGCGACAACACCACCCGCGTGCTGTGGTGGCACGACCTGAGCTTCGTGGTGTGGCGTCATTTCGACGGGACCGAGCGACTGTTCGCCTGGTCGGTCGGCGACGTCCGAGCGACCCGCCACGGTGACCGTCGCGAGCCGTACGTCGCCCCAGCGACCGACCGGTCCGACATCACGACCGACGGCAGTCTCCCGATCGGCGTCGGTACCATCGCCGGCGACGTGACCGACGCGTACCCCGACGTCATCCAGGCCGCAGGCCCGACCTTCGACGACGGTGCCACGACGTGGCAAGTCGGACGGGTGACCCTCGTCGTCCTCAACGACATGATCGTCGGCGTCGGCAACGAGATCCACTTCTGCTGAACACACGGGTCTACCGTCTCGGGCCGGACACTGTCGACGCGGATCCAGGACCTCGACCCAAAGGCTGGCCACACCCCCGGATCACCGTCAACGATGACAAGAGGCCGGTGGGACGCGCCAGAGGCGCCGATCGGCACTCGACAAGCGATTGTCGGTGTTTGCGAATCTGTGCCGTTGATATGGGCGGCTCTCGAGGGCGATCAGTTCGCTCGACTTGGCCGGGACGGGAGCGCTGGGTGGCGTCGCTGGCCGCTGTTTCCGCTTGCGCCGGGGTCGATCGATCGGAAGTGAGGTTCGCTAGCGTGACGCCTACCGCCGAGAACTCTGGGCGGTCTGAGGATTTCAGCAGTTCTCTGCTGCGAAGGCTTGTGTGCTCGCAATCGCGCTCTGCACTTCGCTGGGCCAGTTCTCCGTCAGGTTGGAGTCTGGATTGGCGTCGGAGTCGATGGCCCCGGACGAGAGATAGTCACGGAAGGTGGCAAGGTCGCTTGTCACCGAGTCCGGTGCGACCGCGAGCAGACCATCGATGTCCGCGAGATGCTCCGAAGATCCGACGTAGGACTCAGACTGCCGATCTTGGAGCGAGGCATACTCGGCGCAGAATGCCTCCATGCTCGCAGGGCCCGAGTCGGTCGTCGAAGCGGCATTGGTGGGCGGAACCGTCTGCGTCGTCTCAACGACGGTCGTCGCGACCATGTCGTTCCACTCTGTTGTGGTGGCGGGTTGGAGTTGTTCTGCGAGTTCGATCAGTGTTGCTTCGTCGAGTCCTTGGCTGCCGACCATGTAGGTGATTGCTCCGTCTTCGACCCAGCTGATACTGAGGAAGCCGGGTTGATCGGCGGTGGACACAACGAAGGCGGGTTGCCCGTGGATGGTTGTGTCGGTGACTGTGTCCCAGCCGATTCGGCCGAGCGGCAGCCATCTCGGGTTCTGTTGCACCACCATCGCCCACAGCGACGAGGTGTCGCTGTCCCATCTCGCCATGGGGATCGGCTGTGTGAGGGCGTTCTTGCCGATGAACCACCGTTCGAACCAGCTGCCACCGATGTAGACCTCTTCGACACCGTCCGGCAGCCCGGCCGGGTCGACAACAGCGCCGTAGTTGTCGTGGCCGGTTCCGGCCGGTCGGGTGTTGTTCGCGACGGCGATGATCTCGTCGTCGGTGACCCGATACCCGGTGATTGTGTACACGTTGTCGTTGAGTTGGTATGACACGGTTCGTGCCCCGGTTTGAGGATGGTCATAGATCGATCCATCTACGGCGCTGAGAGCGACAGTGATCGCGTCGGCGGGAATATCGATCACGAAACTGTCGGCAGGCATCATGGTGACGGCGAACGTGGCGGCGGTCTCGGGCTTGTCGGGATCAGCGGTATAGAACCGTGTTTGTACTTTCCATTCATAGCCTGCGAAACGGTCGGAGTCTGCCTCGACGAGCGCGAATCCTGCGGGGAGCGAAGCGAACGTCACCCCCACCACCGGCGGTGTGTTCGCCGTCGTGGTTGGTGCTGTGGTTGGGGGCGGTGCGCTCACCGCTGGTGTGGCGTCTGGCGGTGAGGTGGCCGGTTGCTCGGAGCGGTTGGAGAGGACCACGAGGCCGCCGATCACCAGCGTGATGGCTGCAGCCGCGCCCAGGATTGGACGGAGGTTTCGTCGGTCACCGGTCCGCATCGCCACAACCGTTAGCCGGTTCGGGTCGAAATCTGTTGTGGTGTCGTCGATTCGGGTTGTTTCGGCGAGTTCGTCGAGAAGACGCGGGAGGCGATCCTGGAGGTCGGTCTTGTTCGTCATCGGGTGATGTCCTTTTCGAGTTTGCGCAGGGCACGCGAGTGGCGGGATTTGACAGTGCCGGGTCGACACCCGAGCGTTGAGGCGATGTCCGCTTCGGACAAATCAAGCCAGTAGCGCAGCACGACCACCGCTCGCTCGTGATATGGCAGGCGGGCGAGGCTGGCGTCGAGTTCTCGCGCTTCGGACGAGACTCCGTCGCTGTCGGCGTCGGGGCCGTGGTGCACGATGCGGAGGCGCTCGCGTTGGCGGGCACGATGCCAGCTTCGGCACACGTTCACGGTGACGGTGCGAAGGAAGGCTGCGGGGTTGTCGACGGGGGCGCCGCTTCGTCGATACACCCTTACGAATGCCTCGTGGGCGAGATCTTCCGCTGCTGCGTCCGACCCGCTCAGTAGCCGTGCGAGACGAACCGTGTCACGTCGGTGAAGCCGATACAACTCGTTGAAATCGAGGTCACGGTGTTCGTCTTTGGTCGTCTGATCTGCGGTGCTGGCGCCCGCCGCGGTAGCGGGGCCCCGACACGGCAACGCGCTGTTCACAGGTGGATCATCCATAAAGAAGCTCACACAAGTATCGACCCTGTCCGCCGGGGATCGGTTCCATCACACGTCCAGAATGCCGACTCGACGCAGCCCGAATCCGGTGCAGCCACACACACCTGCCGACGAAGACGTCGCCAAGCATCGCGAATCCAGTCAGCGATCGGCACTTCGTTCCGAACGAGACCGTCCCGCAAACATCCCCGAATCACGACATCGAGCGACCTGACCGCGCCGGCCATCAGGCTGACACCGATGCGCCGATCGGTGCGCGCCAACTTGTCTCGACGCGACGCTGATCTGCACCGTTGTTATGCGCCGATCTCGAGCCGGCCAACTCGCTCGGCTGCCGGTTCTGCCACGCGAACCTGACCGTTCCCGCCCGGGATTATCACTCGGGGGTGGAGGAGCGATCGACCGATCGAGGGTGCCGATCCTTCTCGGGTGCTTCGCTATGTCGCTACGAACGGGCCGGTCGATTTGGGTGGCTCAGCGCCGCTTCGGGCTGACAGCGCGGTCACAAGTTGCGGTTGGCGCGATCGCCATAACTCAGGCGATGAGCCCTCTGTTGCTGGCCGCCGCCCGCTGGTGTACAAATAGGCGGGCCGTACGTGCGCAAGCTCAGTCTTCGGTGAATGCTCCGGGCAGCGCGGTGAACCATTCTTCGTCCGTCACTTGCTGGAGACGTTCTGCCATTGCCTTGACGACGTCGGATTGGGCAGGTGCACTGACTGCGATGACTCGGTTTGGTGTCGCCCGCCAAACGATTGCGGTATTCAGGCCTTCAGGTGGATCGCCGTCTCGGGTCATGATCCATGCAGGCGTTCCGTTCACCATCGTCGGGGTCACCGTGTCGGAACTGAACGCACCGAGTGCGATCGCAGACGGTGAGGTCGCTGTCTCGACGACGAACGTGGTCCCACTCGCCGGATCGGTTGCCTCGTAGTAGGTGCTGTAGTCCACGGCGGCCAGGCTCTGGCTGAACTCGTCGATGATGACTCGCTGGCCGCCTTGAACCGTGAGCGACCCCGACGAGTCGATCGAGACATTCGACAGGACTTCGATCAGATCCTGATTCCCATTGGTTCCGGTCAGCAGCAGCCAGACGTCGCCGCGCTGCTGTGCGAGCCGTTGAAACGGCAGCCGGTCACCGGCGACGATTGCGGGGCCGGTCGGTGTATCGACCTTGGTCGACTCGTCCAACCCGGACGCCTCGGGGATTGCGTTGGTCACGCTGATGTAGACAAGGTTCGAGAATCCACCATCACGCTCGATCCCGATGAGAGTTCCAGTGCTCTCTTCCAACGGGGGTTCGGCTTGCTCCGGCCGAGCTGTGTAGGCCCCGCCGCTGCCCAGCTCGAGACTTTGGGGATCAGCCGGCAACACGAAAAGGTGAGCAGCCGGATCGATCGGCGACTTGTACTGCGCTGTCGCAGGCGGGGAATTGGTGTCGCGCTGGGCGAGGACGAGGCCACCGATCCCGACGACGACGAGCAGCGCCGCGGCGACCCGCAGCCAGCTGCGCCCGAGACTTGGATGTCGATCTGCTTCGGGGTCGACGCGAATGTTTCGACCTGTCCTCTCTGCTCGGCTGACTGGCGGACACAGGTCGGCGCCGTAGGTCTCTCGAAGCCATGATCCGTAGGCCTTGAGCTGGTCATCAAGATCGACTGACATCACAGTTCTCCTCCAGTGCTCCTTTGAGCTTGTTCATTCCACGTCGGATGTGGGTGCGGACCGACGACTCATCGATGTCGAGCAACCCGGCTGCCTCTACTCGCGTCCAACCGAAGGCGTGGACCAAGAGAACACAGGTGCGTTGCATCTCACTGAGATCATTCAAGGCGGGCACGAGGCCTGGCTCGATCGTGGGCATCGTCGATGGTTCGGGTACTGGCATGACCGGCCCGGCTCGACGCGAACTCCGCGCCGCTGTCTGGCCGACTCGGTAGAGATACCCCGACGGGTTTCCCATCTTCGACAACCGTGGCCAGTGCTCGAAGCCATAAGCCATCGCCTCCGCAGCCGCGTCGAGACCAACATCGGGACCGTACGCCGACACAAGCCCCGCACGTAGCCGAGGACCGTGCTCAATGGCGAACGCTTCGAAGCTCACAACAACAAAGAGCATCTCAC
>CALFRK010000035.1 GCA_937919625.1 uncultured Ilumatobacter sp. | reverse complement strand
GGCGCGCAGCAAGCCTGAGCGCGTTCGCCTGTCCGTAACTCTCAGTGTAAACGATCGATGTTTGCCCTGTCGGGCCAATTCCTGACCGTCTCCGATCAGCCCGTGCGGTCGCCTAGGCTCATCGATCCGGGGCCGCCCAGGATTGCCTCGCGGCGCTCGCACAAGTCGTCAATGTGGTCGCCCGCGTATGCCGCAGGCAGTCGATTGACGTGGCGATTACCCCTGGTCGGCGGCCATCGCTGCCGCGCTGTCGAGCGACAGACCGATCCGGGCGAACAACATCGGCAGGTCGACACCTTCGGTGCTCTTTTGGCCGGCCCGGTAGCGGGCGTACACGCCGTGCAGGATGCAGGCCACCTTGAACGAGTTGAACGATCGATAGAAGTTCAGCTGCGACATGTCGGCTCCTGTCGCCATCGCATAGCGCTCGATCAGCTCACCGCGGCCAGGGAAGCCCGGCAACGCCGTCGGTGGATCGGATCCGTAGACGCCCGGATCGCCCGGCTCGGTCCATGCGTTGATCGAGTAAGCAAAGTCGGCGAGCGGATCACCGAGCGTGGCGATCTCCCAGTCCAGCACGGCCATCAGCTCACCCGACTGCGAAAACAGGCTGTTGTGTGGCCCGTAGTCGCCGTGCACGACCCGACCGGGACCCTGTTCTGGAATCCGCGACGACAAAAGGGCGTGCAGTTCGTGAACGCGCGGATCGTCGTGCTGTGCGTACCCGATCGAAGCGTTCCACGAGCCGTACCACGTCTTGAGCTGGCGAGCGACATAGCCGTCGGGTCGCCCGAGTTCGGCAAGACCGACATCAGCCGGGTCGATCGAATGCAGCTCAGCGAGCACATCGACGAATACTTCGCCAGCTCGCCACCGGGCCGATTCGTCGAGCCAGGTGCTCACGACCTTGCCGTCATACAGCGCTTCACCCTCGACCTTGCCCATCACGTAGAAGTGGGTCTCGCAGATTGCTCGGTCGTCGCAAAACGCGATCGGTTCAGCGACGGGCACCGCCGTTGGCCACAGACCGTCGATGATGCGGTACTCGCGCCACATGTCGTGGGCTTTTGGAAGCAGCACGCCCTGCGGCGGGCGGCGAACGACCAGCTCGCGGCCTACCGCGTCACACAGCAGGTAGGTCAGATTCGAGTGCCCTCCCGGTAGGCGCTCCCAAGCGATCGGGGTCGTGACCTCGGTGACACTCGGAAGCCAGGCCTCGATGACAGGCACGTCGAACCCGGTGACAGCGGCTCCCTTCATACCGGTCAGCGTGCCACGCCTGACATCACAACGGCGATCCGGTCGCCGTCACGGATTCCGGGGCGGGCCGCCAAGACACCCGCCAGACCCGCCGACCCGGTGTGGCTGACCGGGTAGCCGGCAGCGATTGCGAGTTCGTGGGCTCGCACGATGTCGCTCTCAGGGGCCACGAACGGCTCGCCGCCGCTCTCGACCATCGCCTGGATATCTGCGATCCAGTCATAGGTCTCGTCGTCGAGAATGCCGTCGGCGGCCGAATGCGGATCAGGCCACGGTCGCATCACCTTTGCCCAGTACCGCTCGGGCCGGTCGAGTGCAATCACGCGCTCCCAGGCGTCGGCCAACGGTGCGCATCCCTCGGCCTGCACGGTGTCGAGTCGCACCCCGCCGCCCAGCCCGGCGCCGACACACGCCGCCAGTGCCCCGCCACCAACCTGCACGGTGACGCGATCGAGTCGGATCCCCGCATCTGCTGCCTGATCGGTGATCTCCCAGCCGATCGTGCGTCCGGTGTCGAGGCACAACCCGTTCTCGGGACCTTGCACGGTGAACGGGATCGCTCCGGCCGACCGCGCCTCGCGGAACCTCAGCATCGCCGGATCGCCGGATGGGTCGTCATCTCGCCGAACGCAACGGTGGATCCGTGCCCCAAGTTCGTCGAGAAGATCGCCGAAGCCATCGTCCATCCAGGTCGGCACATAGACGTCGAGCGGCCAATCGGCACGAGCGGCCAACGTCGCTGCCGCCAGCGCCGCGTTTCCGCACGAGGCGATCGCCAGCGGTGGCCGCTCGGTGAGCAATCCCAACGACTCGGCGGCACGCAGGTGTAGCAGGATGCCAACCAGGTGGCGGGCCTTGTGAGAGCCGGCGACATTGCCCGTCTCGTCTTTCACCCACACATCGAGCTGCAGCTCATCGGACAATACCGACGAGCGCTCGAACGGAGTGACAGCGAAGTCACCGGCGACCTCGTGGGTGAGAGCTTCGCAGGCGGCGACCGTCAAGCCGTTGGCGCGGGCGAAAGCCCACCATGCCAGCCGAGGCCCGTAGCGTACGAATGGGTTCGGATCGTCGATCGGCTCAGGCTGGTCGCCGCCCTCCAAGATGTGCAGCACGTGGTACGGGTCGTCTGCGGTTGCCTTCGGGCACCGCCACGCGAACGGCACAGCGATGTCGACCGTTGTGCCGCAGACAGCGCATCGCATCCCGGCGATCATGGCGTCGCCCCCATGGTCAGCCGCCAGCCACGCGAGCGTTGAAGTCGGCGATCATGTTGTCCCACACGCCGACATAGCCGCGAAGCCCACGCCAGAAGGCCTGGTCACGACGCTCTTCGAACAGCGGGAATGGGGTGCCCTGCTGCTCGACCCAGGTGTAGTACCCAAGTTGGAAGACTCGCCGACGGTCGGCCTCGGTCATGTCGATCATGTGCTCGGTCGACACGTGCCCGAGATGCTGACCGAACGCCTCGGCAGCATCGGTGTGGCTGTACTCGCCGCGGTAGCGGGCGGCGACTACCTTCGCCCGTTCGCTGGAGTACATCGCTCCCCCGTCGGTAGCGACCGTGATCAGTGCGTCATCGGCGCCGAGGTCGAGCAGCTTGGCGGTCTTGATCGCAGCCAGCACGTTGCACGTCGACGAGAAACCGAAGTGGCTCAAGGCGCCGAGCAAATCGTCGCTGACACCCCTCGAACGCGACAGGTACTCGCGGCCCTCGGTGGTATTCCAGAGCACGTCGAGCTCGTCGGTAGCCACGTCGCTGATGGCGCACACGACATCGGTGTTCATCACGTTGTGGATCAGCGGAATGTGTTTGTCGCCGATGCCCTGGATGTTGTGCTCGCCGTAACCGTTCTCGAGCATCGTCGGGCACTCGAGCGCCTCGACGGCGACGATCTTGGTGCCGTACTCATCTTTCAGGCGATCGCCCGCCGCGATCGTTCCCGCTGAGCCAGTGGCCGAAGTGAACGCGGCAAGCCTCATGTCGCGGCCAGATGCCTGGCGAACGGTCTCGAACACGTGCCCCAGCGCTCGGCCGGTGATGGCGTAGTGACCGAGATGATTCCCGAACTCGCTGAACTGATTGAGGATGAAGTTGCCGGGATCCTGAGCGAGTTCGTTGCAGGCGTCGTAGATCTCCTTCACGTTCGACTCGGTGCCGTGCGTGCGGATCACATCGTTCTGCGGGTCCTCGCACCAACGGTTCAGCCAGTCGAATCGCTCCTGGCTCATGCCCTCGGGCAGGATCGCCACGCCGCGACTCGCCATGATGCGGCTGATCGCGATGCCGCCGCGGGCATAGTTGCCGGTGGACGGCCAGACCGCCCGATGGCGTGTCGGGTCGAACTGACCGGTCACCACCCTGGGTGCCAGGCAGGCGTAAGCGGCAAGCACCTTGTGGGCCGTGATCATCGGAAATCGGTCGCCGAACACGACGATAATCGGACTCTCGATGCCGGTCAGTTCAGAGGGCAGCACGACGTGGTCAGGTACTCCGACCCGATTACCGGCAAGATCGTTGTACCAGTGGTTGCGCCAAAGGTTGCGGGCGTCGGGCCCCTGAGGATCGGAGTCGCCGACATGCGCGGCGTGATCAAACGTGGACGGGTCGGCCAACTGGGCGAACGTAGGCAGCGTGATCCCGCGCTCTCGAAATCGGGCCGCCGAGTTTGCGAGCGCTGCCTCGTCGACAATCCGGTCGGCCAGGCCGAACTGATTCTCGAGCGCGGCGCGATGGGTGTCTGTGTTGTTCACATTGACATTCTGTCAAAAGAAGAGCGCCTACACATCCTCAGTCGTGTTCGTCTCCTCGAGACCACGTGCCGATCACCCCACCTGACACCCCCAAGTAACAACTGCTGCGTTACCACAGGTGCCTGCTTGGCACGTGCGGTACGGTTCAGCCGAACATGCCTTCTGGTTCGAGGTTGCTGGGGCCGACGTGTGCGTCGAGCCAGGCGTTCATATCGTCGGCGGCATTCCAGACCGCCCTGACCTTCGAGGCTGCCTGCTTGGTGTGAATCCACTTCGGCGCCCGAAAGTCTTTCGACATCATCAAGCCCTTGCGGCGGATCAGCTGGATCCGTGGATGATCCTTGGGATACCCACGCGGCGCGCTCTTGAGCTCTCCGATCGCGCCGATCTCATAGTTGCGCTTGACCAGGTCTGCCACGATTGCCGCGATCTCTGCGCCTGTGTTCTTGGCATCGACGGCGGCCCGAAACCGTTCGAGCTGGTCCTTAGCCATGCCGTAGTAACCGGTGCCGCACATCAATCCGGTCGACGAGATGTGGAAGTAGTGACCGGCGCCGCCCTCGGACTCGCCGTAGGCCCCCTGGTGTGTCTTGTAGGGCGGCTTGTTTTTCGAGAATCGAAGATCGTTGTGGGGGCGGAACATGTGGAAAGGTCCGTACTCGGCCAACTCCTCGCACAGCGCGAGCGCAGGAGCCTTGACGAGCAGTTTGAAGGACTCTTTGTTGGCTTCCCAGAAAGCCTTGGAGTTGTCGGCCTCGAGCCGTTCGTAGAAATCGATCGCCGCAGTCGGAATCCCCATGAACGCCATTGCCGAATTCTACCAAGCCAGTTGTGGAGCGTCGGACGGCTGTCACCTGTGTCGCAGGATCGGGATCTGCCGGCTGGCCACCTGAAGCGACCCGACGATCGGCCACAGGAAGGATCGCGCCGCACTGTGCTCAACTACCCTCAGCTTCATGGGAGAACTATTCCTCGGCGGCAACGTCGATCCGGCAACACACGACCGAACGGGCGACGAAGTCCGTATCGGCACCGACAAGTTCACAACACACGGTGTGATCGTCGGCATGACCGGGTCGGGTAAGACCGGGCTCGGGGTCGTCTTGATCGAGGAAGTGTTGTCGGCCGGACTTCCCGCATTGGTGATCGACCCGAAGGGCGACCTAACCAACTTGTGCCTGACATTCCCTGGCCTGCAGCCCACCGATTTTCGGCCCTGGATCGACGAAGCACAGGCCAAGGCCGCCGGCCTCACGCCCGACGAGTTCGCCCAGCAGCAGAGCGAACTCTGGACAAAAGGCCTATTGGGCTGGGGCCTCACCGCCCAGAACATCGCCAATCTGCGCAACTCGACCGACTTCACGATCTACACCCCCGGTTCCCAATCGGGTGTGCCGGTCAACATCGTCGGCTCTCTGCAGGTCCCCGATGACATCAGCGACGCCGAGGTCGTGGGTGACGAGATCGAGGGATACGTCTCGGGCCTGCTCGGGCTCGTCGGGATCCAGGCCGACCCGCTGTCCAGCCGCGAACACATCCTGCTTTCGAACCTGATCCATCATTCGTGGACCAACGGACACGCCCTCGATCTGGCAACCCTGGTGGGCCTCGTCGGCAATCCACCGATCCGCAAACTCGGGGTGTTCGAACTCGACCAGTTCTTCCCGCCCAACGACCGCATGGCTTTGGCGATGAAGCTCAACGGGCTGCTGGCGTCCCCGTCGTTCGCAGCGTGGGCCGAGGGCCCGCCGCTCGACATTCAGTCGATGCTGTACACCCCCGACGGCAAGCCGCGCTGTGCGATCGTGACCACCTCCCATCTCTCCGACGAAGAACGCCAGTTCGTCACCTCGCAGATGCTCTCCAAACTCGTCACCTGGATGCGACGTCAATCTGGCACCACCGATCTACGAGCGATGCTCTACATGGACGAGGTCGCCGGCTACCTACCGCCCACGGCCAATCCGCCAACCAAGAAGCCGATCATGACGCTGATGAAGCAGGCCCGCGCTTTTGGCGTCGGTGTCGTGTTGTCAACCCAGAATCCTGTCGACATCGACTACAAGGCGCTCTCCAATGCCGGTACGTGGATGATCGGTCGGCTCCAGACCGACCGCGACAAGATGCGGCTGCTCGACGGTCTGTCGACCGCCAGCGGTGGGGTTGACGTCGCCGAGGTCGACAACATCATCTCCGGGCTCGGTAAACGCGAGTTCGTGTTGCGCCGCGCCGGCAAGGACACAACCGAGGTCTTCACAACCCGCTGGGCGATGAGCTACCTGCGCGGCCCGATGACTCGCGACCAAATCAGCGAGTTGATGGCCGCCGTGCGCCTGCGGGCTGGATCTGCCACCCCGACAGCCGGCGACGAGACAGCCGCCGGGACGGCAGGTGAGGCTCAACCTGGTCTCGCCGACGACGAGACCACCGTCATGCCCGATGTCGCCGACAGCATTCCGGTCCGTTGGGTTGACACCGCCGCACCGTGGCTGGCCGACGTTGGCGGCGACTCACGTGGCAAACGCCTCGAGCCAGCGATCGTGGCCCGAGTTCAGTTGCGGTACGACGAGGCCAAGGCCGATCTGATCCACGACGAGCAGTTCGAGTGTGTCATCTCGCCGCTTGGTGAGACCGTCGACGTTACGCGTGCGGTCGCCGTCGACTACGACGATCGTGATCTCCGGTTGGACTCCCCGACCGGCTCGGTGTACGTGATGGGCGGTGCCCGGCTCACTAACAAGACGTTTTTCTCGGGCGTCGAGCGCGACCTCAAGGATCATCTCGTGCGCAACCGAACGATCGATCTGCTCGTAAACAACGAGCTCAAGCTGTACAGCCGGCCGGGCGAAACGCCGGAGACGTTCGAGATCCGCAGTCTCAAGGTTGCCGACGATGCAGCCGACGCAGAAATCGCCAAGTTGCGCGACAACTATGAGGCGAAGGTGAACAAGCTGCGAGATCAGATCGAGGCGGCAGAAGATCGTGTCGACGTGCTCGAAGAGCAGTCCAGCGGCAAGCGTCATTCCGAACTGCTGTCAACCGCGGGTTCGATCCTGGGTGGGCTGTTGGGTGGCAAGCGGTCGCGCCGCGGCTTGCTGGGCAAACTCGGTACCGCCGCCAACCGGCGAGGCACCACCAAGGCAACCGAGCAACGCCTCGATGCCGCCGAGAACAAGGTCGAGCGAATGCAGAAGTCTTTGCAAGAACTCGAACTCGACCTGGAAGAAGAGGTCGCCGAGATCGACGCTCGGTGGATGGGTTTCGCCAAGGAGATCACCACAGTGAAGATTCCCCTCGAGAAGACCGACGTGCAAATCACGCAACTCGCGCTGGCCTGGCTACCAGTAGCCTGACGACACCGCTGCGGGCGTGGCGGAACTGGCAGACGCGCAAGGTTTAGGTCCTTGTTCTTCGGAGTGAGGGTTCGAGTCCCTCCGCCCGCACTTTCTCGATCGAGCCTCAACCGATGGCGCAATAGGATGGTTTCGAGCGCTTGACCTGCGGATTCGTCCCGGCTCTTGACGAGATCTTGAATCGTGCCAGGCGGCCGTCTTGACGATGGGTAGAACATCTCGTAGACGACTACGTCACGCCTATGCCCCACACGAAACATTCGCCGACCGCCGTTCGAACGGCAATATTTACTGGTGTTGTCGCGCTGTTCGGCGCCGCCTTGATGTGGCTATTGATCTGGAGCGAGCTCCAACACGGCTCGGTGAGCGTCAACTGGACACTGTTCGCCGTCATCGCCGCTCTGATGCTGATCTGCGAGCTGGTTCCGGCAACCTGGATTCAATTCGGACCAGTCGCAACCGTCACGCCGCTGTGGATGTTCGCCTTCGCGTTGATGCTGCTCGGGTCGCCCGCCGCCGCAGTAACGGCCGCCGTCCTCGGAACAACACTGCATGCTGTCAGAAGCACTGCCAACACGTCGACGATCATTCTCCATGTCGGCGGGGCCGCTTTGTCACTGTCGACGGCTGGCCTGGTACTGATGGCGATGGACGTGCACGGCTCGATCACCTACTTCGATACCGTGCCGTGGCGATGGGGCCTGGCGATCGTGTTGACCGGATTCTCGATCGTCGTCGCCAACGCGCTCGTGGCAGCAATCGATCTTTCGCTCCGCCGCCGAATCTCATTCGTTGGCCTACTGCGCCGAGGGATCGGTGCCCGCGTCACCGCCGAGGGTGCACTGCTTTCGCTGGCCCCGCTGTGGGTGATCGGCGTCAACTTCAGCATCGTGCTGGTTCCGCTGCTCGGCATCACGACCTTGTTGGTATTCAACTCGACTCGCCAAACGCTCGAACGCTCACACGAGGCCAACCATGACCCGTTGACCGGCTTGCCAAACCGCCGGTCGTTTCTCGAACACGTGAGCGACGCACTGACCGACCCGCGGCCGACGATGCAAGCGACGATGTTGGTGATGGACCTCAACGGGTTCAAGGACATCAATGACGAACTGGGTCATCAGATCGGCGACACCTTGCTGGTCGCCTTCGCCGAACGCCTCGAGCGCATGATCCGGTCCGACGCCATCGCCTGTCGTCTCGGCGGCGACGAGTTCGCTGTGTTGTTAGTAGAGCACGCTGATCAAGGGCTCGTCGACCAGATCGTCGCCAGGCTGCACCAGAATCTGGTCGCGCCCCTCGACATCGAAGGGTTCCCGGTGTCCGTCGGTGTGAGCATCGGCGTCGCAACCGCACCAGCAGATGGGCGCACAACTTCCGATCTGCTGCGCGCCGCCGACGTCGCGATGTACCGAGCCAAGCGGACCGGCGAGGCGTCGGAGCGCTACGGGAACTGTGCCCGGACACCTCAACGCGGCCGACTGAATTTGCTGGGCGACCTTGATAAGGCCCTGCGACATCACCAACTCCACATCAACTTCCAGCCACAACTGAGGATCGCCGACGGCACTGTCGACACGGTCGAGGCACTGGTCCGCTGGACGCACCCAGAACACGGACCCGTACCCCCGAGCGAGTTCATCGGGCTGGCCGAACAGACCGATCTGATCGGGCCGCTGACAGACCGCGTGCTGAGGCTGGCAACCCAAATGCTCGCCGCCCACCCGACCGGGGGGTTTCGGTTGGCCGTCAATGTGTCGGCCCGAAGTCTGTACGACCGTCATTTCGCTCAGAACGTGTTGGCTATCCTGGCTGAGTCCGGGTTCTCGCCCAAACGTCTCGAACTCGAGATCACCGAACGGGCGCTGGTCACCAACGCCGAGCGCAGCATCTACACGATCGAGCAGTTACGCCAACAGGGTGTCCGGATCGCCATCGACGACTTCGGTGTGGGCTACTCGTCGTACCAGACGCTGCGTCTCTTGAAGGTCGACCGCGTCAAGATCGACCGTGATTTCGTTCAGGAACTATTGACGCAACCTCGCGATCGGTTGATCGTGGCTTCGCTGATCCAGCTCGCTCACGATCTTGGCCTCGACGTCGTCGCTGAAGGTGTCGAAAGCGAAAGCGTGTGGAACGAACTGGCGAGGATGAAGTGCGATATCGCCCAGGGGTTCGGCATTGCAGTGCCGATGGGATACCCCGAGCTGCGAACTTGGCTGTCGCAATGGGACCATGCGATCGACACCAGCCACCTCGTGGCCAGCAACTTCGGCGCCGCATAGCGGGGTACCGGTTGAAGCCGCAGTCTGACAGCCGCCGGCCGATCGATCAGCGCTTCTGGTGAGATTGTCGCTGGCTACTCAGACAGCGCTGCGAGCAAATTTCGAAATGCTCGGCCACGGTGGGAGACGGCGTGTTTCTCGGCATCGGTCATATCGGCGAACGAGCGGCCGTCACCCTCGTCGGGCACGAACACGGCGTCATAGCCAAAACCTCGCTGGCCGTGTTCTTCGGTACTGATCGTGCCGGGGCAGGCACCCTCGACCGAGACCTCGCGACCGTCTGGCCAGCGAACCAGCACGCAGGTTCGAAACACCGCCCGCCGATCAGATTCGCCAGTCATCTCGTCGAGCATTTTGTTGCGATTGTCGGCGTACGAGCAGTCGTCGCCCGCCCACCGCGCCGAGTGAACGCCCGGCGCTCCACCGAGCGCGAATACCTCCAAGCCGGTGTCGTCGGCGACCGCCGGCAAACCGGTTGCGGCGCAGATCGCCACAGCCTTCAGCCGGGCGTTGCCTTCGAGGGTGTCGGCATCTTCGACGACGTCGGGAATATGTGCGGGGCGCGGCTGCAAGTCGACGAC
Organism: uncultured Ilumatobacter sp.; assembly: GCA_937919625.1. Taxonomy (GTDB): domain Bacteria; phylum Actinomycetota; class Acidimicrobiia; order Acidimicrobiales; family Ilumatobacteraceae; genus Ilumatobacter. The sequence goes on along the minus strand of CALFRK010000035.1, from coordinate 19,874 downwards.
GTCGCGAAGAATGAACTCGATCTCGGCCACCTTGTCGGGGTTTGCCGAGGCGCACACCAGTCGCGGTCGAGCGCTCATCGCTGGGTCGGAGGCGTAGCGACCAACTCACGTTGCAGAGCCGTGATCTGGCCGAGCCCGGCTTCGGCGAGAGCCAACAGCGAGTCGAGTTCGCGACGGGTGAACGCCATACCTTCGGCGGTGCCCTGCACCTCGACGAAGCGAGCGTCGCCGCCGGCCACAGGTGCCAACATCACCACATTCATGTCGACTTCAGCCCGACTGTCTTCGACATATGGCAGGTCGAGCACCGGGGCGCCATCGACGATGCCGACGCTGATCGCCGAACAGAAAGAGTGCAGCGGATGGGCGTCGATCGCCCCACGTTGCATCACGCGAGTGAGGGCGTCGTGGAGGGCCACGAAGCCGCCACAGATGCTGGCGGTTCGGGTACCGCCGTCAGCCTGCAGCACGTCACAGTCGACGACGACCTGACGCTCGCCCAGCACCGTCATGTCGCATGCTGCCCGCAGCGACCGGCCGATCAAACGCTGGATCTCGACGGTTCGGCCACTTTGCTTGCCCTTCGCCGCCTCGCGACCAACACGGTCTGGTGACGAGCCGGGAAGCATCGAATACTCGGCGGTCACCCACCCCTTGCCGTTGCCGCGCATCCAGCGCGGCACGTTCTCGTCGATCGAGGCGGTGCACAGCACCCGGGTCTTGCCGAAGCTGACCAGGCATGAGCCATCGGCCATTTCGGTGAAGTCTCGTTGGAAGGAAATCGGGCGGAGTTCGTCGACATCGCGGCCGTCGGGTCGGGTCATGCCAACACGATATGCCACGATTTGGCCGGGCGGGCGAGCCGCCCTGAGAGTCAGCCGATGGGCGAACTGCAACCAATCGTCATACGAGATTTGTGCGCAGCGGCCAGCGCTCGGTTCGAGCCAGTTCGGCACCGAGCAGGCGACCGCCGAGCTCGCGGAACAACTCGATGTCGCCGCTCGACAAGAAGCGATGGGTACCGACGCCGGCTTCGGCGCGTAACAGTCCGAGTTCGGCCAACCGGTCGCGAGCCACGAACGCCGTCTCGTCGGCCGAGCTGACCAGGGTGACGCCCGTTCCCAATACATCGCTGATCGTGCGGGCAAGAAACGGGTAGTGGGTGCATCCCAACAGCAACGCATCGACATTGGCATCGCGGATCGGAGCGAGCAGACGTTCGGCGAGCACCGTCACCTCATCTCCGACGGTTTGACCGCGCTCGACAAACTCGACGAACCCTGGACAGGCGGCCGACACCAGATGAACGGGCGCACCCGTGCGGGCGACGGCCTGCACGTAGGCGCCCGACGACACCGTGCCAACGGTACCGATCACTCCGACCCGGCCTGATCTCGTTGCCTTCACGAGCGAGCGCGCCCCCGGTTCGACGACGTCGATGATCGGGACCGGCAGCTCGGCCCTAATCTGATCAAGGCCTGCAGCGGTGGCTGTATTGCAGGCGACCACAATCGCCTTGACATCAAAATCCTTCACCAACGAGCGAGCCAGTTCGTGCGAATAGCTCTGCACTTCGGGCAGCGGCTTCGAGCCGTACGGGTACCGGCCGGTATCCCCGATGTACACCAGGTCTTCGGCCGGCACAAGATCCATCAGGGCGCGCGCCACCGTCAGTCCGCCGAATCCCGAGTCGAACATTCCGATGGGGCGATGCATCGCTGGCACAGGTTACGCGGAGCGACAAGGGTCATTGGCTTCGACCGGTACGGACCGCGCTGAAGCGTGGCAGGCTGATCTCATGGACGCGGCCGCGGACAACGAGCGATGGACCTCTACGGTGGTACTAGGTGACGGCAACACCGCCGCTATCAGGCCGCTCAGACCAAGCGATGCCCCGGCGCTTGCCGACTTCCACCTGCGGCAATCACCCGATAGCCGCTACCTACGTTTCTTCTCGCCAAAGCCTGCGCTCTCCGACGACGAGTCGACCCGGTTCACCACAATCGACTTCGTCGACCGCGTCGCCTTCGTCGTCGAAGAGCATCGGGAGTTCATCGCATGGGCAAGCTATGAACGACTGACGAACCGCGAAGACGCCGAAGTCGCGTTCATGGTCGACGACGAACACCACGGCAAGGGCATCGCCACGCTGTTGCTCGAGCATTTGGCTGCTGTCGCCAGGCACAACGGCATCACGCGATTCACCGCTCAAACGCTCGGCAACAACCGCGGCATGCTGGCGGTGTTCGCCAAAGCCGGATGGCCCGTTCACCGCCGCTTCGATTCGGGAGTGATCGACATCGACTTCGCGCTCGACGACACCACCGAGTTCATCGATTCCGTCGAACGTCGCGAGCAGCGCGCCGACTCGCGCGCCGTGGCGCGCCTGTTGCTCCCCTCGTCGATCGCCGTGATCGGTGCCTCCGATCGGGCAGGGTCGATCGGCGACGTGCTGTGGCGCAACGTCAAGGCCGCAGCTCGCTGCCCCGTCTACGCCGTCAACTCCAACCACCAAGTCTCCGGGGCCGAGTCGGTCGCCTCGATCTCTGACATCCCCGACAAGGTCGGACTCGCCGTGATCGCCGTGCCTGCCGCCGCGCTTGCAGCTGCTATCGATGATTGCATCGACAAACGGGTACGCGGCGCAGTCGTCGTCACCGCCGTCGATCACAGCACCCTCGACATGTCAGCGCTGGTGGCCCACGCCCGCCGCAATGGCCTGCGGCTGATCGGCCCGGCAAGCATGGGCGTTGCGTCCCCGCGCCCAGATGTCATGATCCAAGCGGCTCTCGTGCGTGTTTCGCTGCCACCTGGCAATGTCGCCGTTTCGATGCAGTCGGGCACGCTCGGCAGCTCGCTGCTGAGACTCGCCGATTCGCTCGACCTCGGGCTGTCCTGGTTCGTGTCGCTCGGCGACAAATGCGACTTGTCAGCCAATGATCTTCTTCAATTCTGGGAGGACGACGATGCAACCCAGGTGATCGCCCTCTACACCGAGTCGCTCGGCAACCCGCGCAAGCTGGTACGTATCGCCCGGCGCGTCTCCACTCGCAAGCCGATCGTGTCGGTGCGAACCGGAGCCGCCCTGGTCGGCATCGGCAACGATGCGTTGTATCACCAAACCGGTGTGATCGAGGTACCCACCGTGGCCGCCCTACTCGACACGGCGCGCGTGTTCGCCACGCAGCCTCTGATGCGGGGCAACCATGTGGTCGTGGTCAGCAACGCCCGCAGTCCCGAGGTGCTCGCCACCGCAACCCTGACCGCGGCCGGTCTCGACGTCGTCGCCTGCCCCACCGCGCTCGACTGGCGCAGCGACGCTCCTGCTTACTCGGCAGCGATCGCGACAGCATTGGCCGACGACAAAATCGATGCGGTGTTCGTTGTGTACGCGCCCCCGGTGGCCGACGCCATCGGAGCTCCGACCGACGCGATCGAAACGGCGTCACTCGGTGCCGACAAACCGATCGTTGCCGTCATGCTCGGATCGGGCGACGGCCCCCTCCGACCCGGTTCGTCGGTTCCGGCGTTCGCATTTCCCGAGCAGGCCGCAGCCGCACTCGGACGAATCTCCGCCTACTCGCGTTGGCGACGCATGATCAACTCTGATCACGATACCGAACCTGCCGCTCAGCTCGACCGAATCGGCGCCAACGCCATCATCGCCGAACACCTTGCATCCCGGGCGATCCCGCACGGCCCGCTACGCGACCTGCTCGCCTCGTATGGCGTCACCATGCCCCGCACCGTGCTCGTCGACATCGACGACGCCGTGGCCGCTGCCGACGCAGTCGGCTACCCGGCCGCCGTCAAATCAATTCGACGTCGTGTCGGGCGCTCGGCCGAAGCTGGAATCGCACTAGATCTAAGCGAGTCGGCCGACGTCGTCGAGGCAATCCAGATCATGCGCGATCGCCTCGGAGACGGCGCCCGCCAGGTTTTGGTTCAGCCAATGGTGTCGCCCGGCCTCGATCTCCGGATCCATGTCAGAGTCGACGACCGAATCGGACCCGTGATCACGGTCGGGTTGGGGGGCGTTCAGGCCGATTTGATTGGCGATGAAACCAGCAGGCTGGCCCCGATATCACCCTCGGAAGCGCGCTCGTTGGTGGCTTCGACCAGGGCGGCGGCGATGCTCGACGACGAATCGCTCGAGATCGTTGCCAACGTTGTCAGTCGGATCGCTCAGCTCGCGTCTGACCATCCCGAGATCGCCGAACTCGACCTGAATCCCGTAATCGTCGGCGATGACGGATGCCGCGTCGTCGACGCCTCGATCACGTTGCGCACCCCAGAACGGCCCGAACCGGCCGTCCGACGGCTCGAATAGGCGGTGCTTCGCTCGTATTCGGGCCACACGGCACACCAAAGGGGACTTTGTGCCGTTCCGAAGGGCTTCGATCGACCAGCACAATAGGCACATGAACTCTGCCTTGATCGACGGCAACGAAGCGGCGGCACGCGTCGCCTACGCGCTTTCCGAAGCCATCGCGATCTATCCGATCACCCCCGCCTCGCCGATGGGCGAACACGCCGACACCTGGGCGGCCGCTTTGCGTCCGAACCTGTGGGGCAGTGTCCCAGAGGTCGTCGAGATGCAGTCGGAGGCTGGTGCTGCCGGCGCCATGCACGGCTCTCTGCAAACGGGCGCTTTGGCAACCACATTTACGGCCTCGCAGGGCCTGCTATTGATGTTGCCGAACATGTTCAAGATCGCCGGCGAGCTGACTCCGGCGGTCGTCCATGTGGCGGCACGCGCGCTGGCAACCCATGCCCTGTCGATCTTCGGCGATCACAGCGACGTGATGGCCGCCCGTACCACTGGGTTCGCGATGCTGGCCGCCAGTTCGGTCCAGGAGGCGCACGACTTTGCGGCTGTCTCCCACGTCGCGACACTCAGGTCGCGCGTACCATTTTTGCACTTCTTCGATGGCTTCCGCACCTCGCACGAGATCAATCTGATCGACTTGATCGATGACGACCAGCTGCGTTTGCTCGTCAGCGAGGACGACATCGCCGCCCACAAGCTGCGAAGGCTGCGCCCAACGGCGCCGGTGGTCAGGGGCACCGCTCAGAATCCCGACGTGTTCTTCCAGAGCCGAGAAGCCGCCAATATCTATCACGATGCCGTTCCGGGCATCGTCGCTGAGACCTTCGACGACCTTGCCGCGATCACAGGCCGCAGTTATGGGTTGGTCGAATACTCAGGGGCACCCGACGCTGAGCGGGTCATCGTGTTGATGGGCTCAGGTGTTGGGGCCGCGCTCGAGACCGTCGAGCAGCTTGCCGCCGCCGGCGAACGGGTCGGGGTCATTACAGTTCGTCTGTTCAGGCCATTCCCTGTCGAGGCCTTCCTGACCGCGCTCCCCGACACCGTGCGCTCGATTGCCGTGCTCGATCGCACGAAAGAGCCAGGATCCGTCGGCGAGCCGCTCCTGCAAGACGTCGTTACGGTGCTGTCCGACGACCGCCGAACCGATGTGACGACGATCGGGGGCCGATACGGACTCGGCTCGAAAGAGTTCACCCCGGCGATGGTCAAGTCGGTGTTTGACGAGTTGGCTTCAGACCGGCCAAAGCGTCGGTTCACGGTTGGCATCAAAGACGACGTCACCAATCTCAGCCTCGAATTCGACGACCAGTTCCAAGTGCAGACGCGACACAAGTCGGCTGTGTTCTATGCGCTCGGCAGCGATGGCACCGTCGGGGCCAACAAAGCTTCGGTCAAGATCATTGGCGAGCAGCCAGATCTGTTTGCCCAGGGGTACTTCGTGTACGACTCGAAGAAGTCTGGCTCGATGACGGTCTCGCACCTTCGGTATGGTCCCGACCCGATCCGGTCCACCTATCTGGTCGAGCAGGCCGACCTGGTCGCCTGCCATCAGTTCGGGCTGCTCGACCGATTCGACGTGCTCGAGCGCGCCAAGCCGGGGGCAACGTTCCTGCTCAACGCGCCCTACCCCGCCGACGAGGTGTGGGGGCATCTCCCAGCAATGATCCGCCACGAGATCATCGACCGCAAGGTGCGGCTGTTCACGATCGACGCCGCACGGGTCGCACGCGAGCTCGGCATGCCCGGGCGGATCAACACCGTGATGCAACCGTGTTTCTTTGCCCTCGCCGAAGTGATGGACACCGACCAGGCAGTCGCCGCCATCAAGCGGTCGATCGAGTACGCCTACGGTCGGCGCGGCCAGCTGGTGGTCGAGCGCAATCAGGCCGCCGTCGACATGGCTCTGGGCGAAATGTCCGAGGTCGTTGTTCCCGCTGACGCGGCGGGCGGCGGCGGTGCTGTCGAACTGGTCGCCGGTATCCCATCCTCTGCTTTGTTGGCAGCCGGCGATGATCGCGACTTCATCGAACGCGTAACGTCGACCTTGATCGCCGGGCGTGGCGATCTGCTGCCGGTGTCGGCGTTTCCGATCGACGGCACATTCCCGACCGGCACGACGCGATACGAAAAGCGGCGCCTGGCGACCGAGATCCCGGTCTGGGAACCCGATATCTGCATCGACTGCGGTAAGTGTGCGATCGTGTGCCCGCATGCTGCGATCCGAATGAAGGTTTACGAGTTGCCGGCCATCTCCGACGCACCGGAAGGTTTCCTCAGCAAGTCGTTCCGCTCGCGTGAACTCAAAGACCACCATCTCACGGTCCAGGTGACACCTGACGATTGCACGGGTTGTGGAATCTGCGTCGACGTGTGCCCGGCCAAAGATAAGTCGCAGGTCAAGCGCAAGTCGATCAATATGCGCGACGCCCAAGAGCACGCCCCGCGCGAACGCGAACGCTGGGACTTCTTCGCCGCCATCCCAGAACTCGATCGCACGCTGATCAGCCACGACTCGGTCAAAAACACCCAGCTGCTCCAACCCTTGTTCGAGTTTTCGGGCGCTTGCTCGGGATGCGGCGAAACGCCGTACCTGAAGCTACTCACCCAGATGTTCGGCGATCGGCTGGTCGTGGCCAATGCCACCGGCTGCTCATCGATCTATGGCGGCAATCTGCCGACAACTCCCTGGTCGAAAAACGAACAAGGTCTAGGCCCAGCCTGGGCCAACTCACTGTTCGAGGACAACGCCGAGTTCGGATTGGGCATGCGACTTGGTATCGAACACCACCAACACGAAGCCGCCAGATTGGTCGACGAAATGGCGGAGGCGATCGGGCCCGATCTGGCCACCGCCCTGCTCGCTAACGCCCAACCCACCGAGGCCGACATCATCTCCCAGCGCGCCAGGGTTGTCGAGTTGCGGCAACGTCTGGTCGGTTCGGACGATCCGAGGGCAAGGCGACTCGACACGATCGCCGACGAGTTGGTCCGCACCAGCACCTGGATCGTCGGTGGTGATGGCTGGGCCTATGACATCGGCTATGGCGGGGTAGACCATGTGCTTGGCAGCGGCCGCAACGTCAACCTTCTGGTACTCGACACCGAGGTCTACTCGAACACTGGCGGTCAAGCCTCCAAGGCGACGCCACTAGGCGCCGTCGCCAAGTTCGCGATGGCCGGCAAGGCGACGGCCAAGAAGGATCTCGGTTCGATCGCCCGCAGCTACGGCAACGTCTATGTAGCCCAGGTGGCTTTGGGTGGCAGCGAGATCCAGACGGTCAAAGCACTCCGCGAGGCCGACGAATACGATGGTCCATCACTGATCATCGCCTACTCGACCTGCATCGCCCACGGCATCGATATGACAACCTCGATGGCACATCAGAAGGAAGCCGTGAAGTCGGGGTACTGGCCCTTGTACCGCTTCAAGCCGACGGTCGACAAGCACGAGCGGCCGTTCCAGCTCGATTCGGCGGCACCGTCGATTCCATTGCGCGAGTTTGCCCTTCAAGAGGCTCGTTACGCGATGCTGGCACGCTCCGACCCAGCCCGTTCGGCTGAGCTACTCGACCTTGCTCAGGCGGGCGTCGACGAACGCTGGAACTATTACTCACAACTCGCCGATATCGAACGCTCGGTTCCGCACGTCGACGAGTTTGACGAGTTACTCGAGAGCGATCAAGACAACGCCACATCCGAATCCATCACGTCTGTTGAGGTGACCAGCGATGACTGATCTACAAGTCGAATATCTCGGGCTTCATTTGCGCTCGCCGCTGGTCGCATCGGCTGGCCCGTACACAGGCGACCTCGACCGAATGGCTGAGCTGGAACAATCGGGGGCGGCGGCGATCGTGTTGCCGTCGCTGTTCGAAGAACAGATCGAGCACGAGACCAGTGAGATCGATCGCCTGTACTCACTTCATCGCGACAGCTTCGGTGAGGCGTCCTCGTTCCTGCCGGAGATCGACGGCTACAACACCGGTACCGACGCCTATCTGGCATTGGTCGAGGCGGCGAAGTACCGCGTCGACGTACCGATCATCGCCAGCCTGAACGGCACAAATCTCGGGGGCTGGCTGCGATACGCAAAGTTCCTCGAAGATGCCGGCGCGGACGCAATCGAGTTGAACCTCTACACCGTTGCTGCTGACCCGGCCGTGCGCGGTGCGTCGATCGAAGCCCAACAACTCGAGCTCGTCGCCCTCATCGCCGAGGAGGTCAGCTTGCCCGTGGCCGTCAAGATCTCGCCGTTCTACTCGTCACTGGCGGCTTTCCTGTTGGCCTTGCAGGACGCCGGAGCCGCTGGTGTCGTCATGTTCAACCGGTTCTACGCACCCGACCTCGACATGGAAACACTCGACGTCAAGCCCAGGATCTCGCTCAGCAATCAGGCCGAGTTGCGCCTGCCTTTGCGTTGGATCGGGATTGCCCGCGAGTTCTTGACGATATCGATCGCCGGCTCGACCGGCGTGCACACCGGCCGCGACGCCGCCAAGTTGATCCTGGGCGGAGCCGATGTGGCGATGAGCACCTCGGCGCTGCTGTTCCACGGCACCGGCCATCTCGCCACGATGGAGACTGAGTTGCGGGACTGGATGAGTGAACACGGTTACCAGTCGGTGTCTGAGATGCGTGGCGCCGTCAGTCGCGACGCCGTTGCAGATCCCGCTGCATACGAGAGGGCCAACTACATCGGCAATATCACGTCGTACACCAGCCGCTTCCTCGGCAGCTCGTCGATCGGGCTGCAGCACAAGTAGCCCGACGGCACCGTCGGTCGCCGATCGACTCAGTCATCAGTGATGTCGGTGACGCCGTCGTCGAGATAATCGATGTTCTGCAGCGGCTCGATGGCGGCGGTCACGATGCCGGCCAAGTTGGCAACGATCCGCTTCCAGTAGCGATACAAGATCGCCCGCGGCACCGCCCAACTGCCAGGTTGCTCGGAGTGCATGTACTCGCCCACCTTGGCGCCACATGCATCGTTCAGCGCGAGCGAGCGCTTCAAAAAGTCTTTGGCGGCGACGGAGTCCTGCGAAGCCAGCAGATCGGCAGCCTCGACATACATCTTCGAAATCTCCTGGCGGCGGGCGACGAACTCGTCGATATCGTCAGCGCCCGCCAGCGATACCCCATCGGCGGCTAGATCGAAGATGTTCTTGGCCTGGTCGCCGATCCGTTCGATCTTCTTGAGCAACAGTGTGTACCCGAGCACCAAACCGATGTCGGCGCCTCCGCGCACCGCCACGTGGACGACCAGCTCCGAGCGCAACGCCTGCTCAGCCTTATTGATGCGATCGTCGGTGGCGTCTATGTCGGCGCCGATCGCCTTGGGGTCGGCGCCACTGATAATCACGGTAGATGCCAGGTCGAACGAGTGGCGGGCGTCACCCAGCATCGAGATCGTCTGATGGGCGATGTGATCGAGACCTGACTCGGATTTGCGGAAGAACGACATAACCATGAGAGGACCTCCAGGACCTAACGGAAGATTGCCACACCGATGAGCGGGACCACGATGAACACGCCGACCACATAGCCGACCGCGATCATGCGGTTCTTCACGGCGACGTCGGCGAGCTTCTCGGCGGCCATGATCGGCAATGGCCGCATGAACGGGATCACGAACAGGATCAGGATGCCGGTCAGGTTGAAGAGGGTGTGTACGAGTGCCACCGTGAGCGCCTCGGGGCGGCTGGCGGCGAGGGCCGCCAGGATCGCTGTCACCGTGGTGCCGACGTTGGCGCCGAGCGTGACCGGGTAAATGTTTTTGAGCTTGATCACACCGGCGGCAGCCATCGGGATCAGGATCGATGTGGTGATACTCGAGCTTTGCACGGCGACGGTGATCAGCATGCCGATCATGATCGCCACTGCACCGCCGCCGCGGCCCAGAATTGCGTTCATCGACCGCTCGACCCGCTCGGCGATCAACGACTTCATGTTGGTGGTGATGAAGATCAGCGAGACGAGCACGACGACCAGACCGATGATCACCATCGTCGTGCCGAGCACGTTGTCGTCATCGACGAAGTTCTTCAGAAAGTCCTTGATCCACCCAACGGGCTCCTTCACCCACTTCTTGATGGGGCTCTCCCACTCGGATCCGGCCGAACCGACCAATCGATCGCTGATCCACCCTGCCGCGGTCGAAAGAAAGCCAGTCGCCAACTCCAGCGGGAGCAGAATGATGACCGCCATGACGTTGAAGAAGTCATGCACGGTCGCCGCAGCGAACGCCCGTCGGAATTCGTTCGACTGACGAACGTGCCCCAATGACACGAGTGTGTTGGTCACGGTAGTGCCGATATTTGCGCCCATGATCATCGGCACGGCGGCGTCGACACCGAGAGCACCCGATGCCACCAAACCCACGATCACCGACGTGCTCGCCGAGGACGATTGCACGAGCACAGTGCCAAGAATTCCGATGAACAGACCGGCCAGCGGACTGTCGACATTCGAGAACAGGCTCGCTTGCGTGTCGGCACCCATCACCTTGATGCCGCTCTCCAGCATGGAGACGCCGACCAGGAAGACGTAAATCAGCAAAAAGACGAGCACCGCGCGCGCCGGGCGCGGTATCGAGGGTAGGCGAGCGAGAGCTGGCGGGAGCTTCGGCATCGCCAGGCACGCTACGCGAGCAATCAACTACCCGGAAAATTTGGATGGTCGCTGATTATCAGAAGTAGATAATCGCCTCGGCGTTAGCCTCGGCCTCGTCGAGATCCGCGGTGTAGGCGCCAGTCGACAGATACTTCCAGCCGCCGTCGGACACGATGAACAGAATCGTTGCCGGGCGACCAGACGGGTCGATCTCGGTGGCAACCTTGGCGGCTCCCGCCAACGCAGCACCCGATGAGAGTCCGGCGAACACGCCACACTCCCTGACGAGGCGACGGGTCCACTCGATCGACTCGCGCGGCCGTACGACGCGCTTGCGATCGAGCAGTTGCTTTCCGTTCCATGCCTCGAATACGGGCGGGATGTAGCCCTCGTCCATGTTGCGCAAACCCTCGACCCGTTCGCCGAGCGGGGGCTCGATGGCGATCACCTGAATGTTGGGGTTCTGCTCTTTAAGATAACGACCAGTGCCCATCAGGGTGCCGCTGGTGCCGAGCCCCGCCACGAAGTGCGTGATCTCGGGCACGTCGCGCCAGATCTCTGGCCCCGTGCCCTCGTAGTGGGCGCGCGGGTTGGCGTCGTTGGCGTACTGATAGATGAAACACCATTCTGGGTGTGCTTCGGCCAGTGCCTGAGCGCGCTTGACGGCGCCGTTCGAGCCTTCCGGACCGGGCGTGAGGATCACCTCGGCGCCCATGATTTCGAGCATCTGACGACGCTCGATCGACACGCTCTCGGGGAGCAGGATCTTGATCGGGTAGCCCTTCAGCCGGGCGATCGCCGCCAGGGCGATGCCGGTGTTGCCCGACGACGGTTCGAGGATCGTCTGGCCGGGGAGCAGATTGCCGTCACGCTCGGCGGCCTCGATCATCGCCTTGGCGATACGGTCTTTGACCGAACCAAACGGGTTCTGCATCTCGAGCTTGGCGAGGATCCGAACGTTAGGATTGGGCGACAGGTTTGACACGTCGACGATCGGCGTGTTGCCGATCAGATCGAGCACGTTGGCATGAACATTGCTGATCCCGGGGATCGTGCGTCCACCGTAGGAGTGCGTGTCAATCGTGCTCATCGCAGTGTTGAACCTGTTCCGTTTCGATCATATTCCGACAAATCCGATGCGGAAAGTCATGATTCTACATTCTGGATGTCGGATCGCCTCGACCCAAGACTCCGTGGGAGCAGACCACCCGACATGGTCGACACCGAGATGTGTTCGCCGGACGCCTCGGTACCCGCCGACTCAGGGGTTCAGAGCGATCGCATCACGACGGCTATGTCCAATCGAGAGATTGGTGGTCTGGCCGACGGAGACTCCGGCTTCTTCGAGGGCGTCGACGAGCTCGCTCAGCAGCAGGCCCCGGAACCACGGCTCCTTCGTGCGGTCGTCGATCCACGCGTAGGCGTTGAAGAACATCGCCTCAGCACCGACTTGATCGAAGGCGACGAATGCCCGTTTGCCGGGGCTGTTCCAGATCAGCGACGCCATCACGTCATTCATCACCTCGGTCGCCTTGGCGCGGTCGGAGGCACGGTCGAGTGGTACCTGCACGCACAAGCGCCATCCGCCCATCCGGCTGTGGTTGAGCACTTGGTTCTCCTGGAACGACGAGTTGGGCACCCACGCCGTGGAACCATCCGGAAGCTCCAACTCGGTGCGCAACATCGAGCGGTACACGACATTGCCGTGCAGGTCGCCGACGGTGACCGCCTCGCCGACCTGATAGATGTCGTCGATCCGGATCATGGCGCCGGCAACGAGATTCTGCCCGACCGGCGTGAACACGACCGCTCCTGTGAACCCGACGGTGGCCATGATGGCCGCCATCCCCGACACGTCGATGCCGATCGCCGCCAGCCCGAGGATCACGATGACGATACCGACCGCCTTGGGAACGAAGAACAACAGCTGTTCCCGAAACCGGTTGTCGTCGACGCGGCGAATCGCCCGGCGGACCAGTCGTAGCACCATCATGGCCACAAGCAGCACGATGATCAACCGTCCGAATGACTGTGCCGCCGGGGCGAGTTGACTGGCGACATCGAAGCCGACTGCCTTGTCGAGGGTGTCCAGATCCTCCATACATTTGAGCCTTCCGTTCAGGCCCGCAATCGATCACCGTAACACAACTGTAATATTCAGCATCCCGCAACGACCTGAGTTGGCAGTTGTGCCTGGCACATCTCTCAACTCAGGCGAGAGCGATCGGTTCTTCGGTGATCTGGTCGTCGACGATTGTGTAGCTGCGCAACTCGGGGGCGTCGCGCTTTAGAGACACGATCACGTAGTGCCAACCCGGGTCGGGGGCCTGGGTCACATCGGTCGGGCTGGGGTACGGCTCGGAGTGGGTGTGGCTGTGCACGACTCCGATGATCTCCCAGTCGTGGCCGTCGGCATCGATCTCGGCCTTGAGGTGATCCTTCGGATCGATCGAGTACACCTTCGCCGATTCGGCAGTGTTGCGACAGGGATAGAACCTGGCCACGTGGTCGTCACCGGGCACTCCGGCGATCAGGCCACACATCTCCAGCGGATACTCGCGAAACGCCAGATCGGTGATCGCGTCGAACGCCTGCCAATCGAGTCGCAACACGCTCAGAACCCTATCCGCCGCCAGGTTGTGGGACCGATAGCCTCGATGTTCCGATGGCGAAGACGAAGAAGTCCAAGGGTGCACCCGACGGCACCAAGCTGATCGCCGGAAACCGCGTCGCACGTCGCAACTACGACATAACCGATACCTACGAGGCCGGCCTGGTGCTGCTCGGCAGCGAGGTCAAGAGCATGCGTGAAGCACAGGTGCAGATCACCGACGGCTACGTTCGCATCCGCGACGGCGAGGCCTGGCTTGAGGGCATGCACGTGGCCCCATATTCCTTCGCGATCGGCTTCGGGGCGCACGATCCCGACCGTTCACGCAAACTGCTGATGCACAGTGACGAGATTGCTCGACTCAAGGCCCGGATCGACCAAGAACGTGTCTCGGTCATTCCGCTCAGCCTGTACTTCCGAGACGGTCGGGTCAAGATCGAACTCGGTGTCGGCAAGGGCCGCACCAAGGGTGACAAACGGCAAGCGATCGCCGAGCGAGATTCGAAACGCGATGTCGAGCGCGAGATCGGCCGCCGCAACAAATACAGAACATGAACTGGCACCGATCGGCCGCCGGGTCGTCCGGCTAGATCTGATCGCCGATCCAGCTGTAAACGCCGAGCAGCTTGCCAGCCAGCAGCAGCGCGGCGACCACCATCGCCGCTCGGATGAACCGCTCACCGCCGCGCACAGCGGCGTGGGCGCCGATCCATGCACCGGTAGTCAAGCCCACGGCGAGAATCGCAGCGGGCAGCCACTCGACCTTGCCCTGGATGATGAACACTGGGAGGGCGACCGCTGTCAGGGTGAGGTTGGCAACGACCTTGACGTTGTTGGCCGTGACGAGGTCGAACCCGGCCCGTGTCAGGGCCGCAAGCATGATCAATCCGACACCCGCCTGCACCGCTCCGCCGTACAACCCGACACCGAGGAACACGACCGTTGTCACCCACATCGGCCACGGTTCGGACTCGAGCTTGACCTTCGGTTTTCGGATCGACAAGAAGATGATGGGCAGCATCAACAGCCCGAACACGCGCTCGAAGTTGTCGTCGGTGAGGCGCGTGATAGCAAAGGCACCGATCAGCGAGCCGACGACGATCGGAATCAAGATCGGCGTCGCCCTCGACAGACCACGCACCCCGAGCTTTCGAAACGTCCTCGCCGCGGCAGCGGTGGAGGTGAAGATCCCGACCCGGTTCGACGCGTTGGCGTTGTTGCCCGGCACACCAGCGAGCACCAGCAACGGAACCGTCAGCGTTGAACCTCCGCCGGCGACCGAGTTGATCAACCCGGCAGCGATGCCACCGAGCACCAGCAACAGAGCCTCCCACCATTCCACGCCAACGATCCTCGCAGGTGCAGCAAGCCGAGCCCCGGCTCAAGGCGACGAGCGCGCTCAAGCACCCACCCGGTTCTCCCCACCCCGGTCCCCCCCGGTCCCCACGTCGACACAAAGTCGATTCACGACCACCGATCGCTCCGAAAGGACTTTGCGTCCATTCGGGACCAGACCGCTGAGGCCGAAGCGGGGCAGCTCAGGCAGACTGTCGACATGAAACTGGCGACAATCCGCACCAACTTGGGAAACCGCGCTGTGCGTGTTGACGACGGTGCTGCCGTCGAAACGGGGCACGCAGACGTCGGCGAGCTGCTGCGAGCGCCCTACTGGAAGGACGTCGCGTTCGCCGCTGATGGGGCCCGCCACACGCTCGACGCGCTCGACTTCGCTACCCTCGTGCCAAACCCCGAGAAGGTGATCTGTGTCGGGCTCAACTACAAGGATCACATCGCTGAGACCGGCCGGGACACTCCTACCGCGCCGACGCTGTTCACGAAGTTCGCCCGCACGCTGATCGGTGCTCACGATCCGATCGAGCTGCCACGTGACGACGAGTCGGTCAGCGTCGATTGGGAAGCGGAGCTTGGCATCGTGATCGGAACTGAGGTTCGCAGGGCATCATCAGAACAGGCTGCCGCCGCGATCGCCGGCTACACCGTGATCAATGATGTCAGCGTCCGAGACTTTCAGAATCGCACCACGCAGTTCCTGCCGGGCAAAGCGTGGGAGAACACGTCACCTGTTGGCCCGACGCTGACCGTCAGCGACGGCGGTGATCCAGCCCACTTCCCGATCTCGTGCACCGTCGACGGCGTGACCATGCAGAGTTCGAACACGTCCCAATTGCTGTTCGACCCCGTCACGTTGGTCGAGTTCATCTCGACGTTCATCACGCTCGCCCCGGGCGATCTGATCGCGACCGGCACACCCGGCGGTGTCGGTGTCGCCCGCAGTCCGCAGGTATTCCTACGGCGCGGCCAGATGGTCGTCACCCGGATCGATGGCATCGGCGAGTGCCGCAATACCTGCGCCTGAGCCGATTCGGGGTTTCTGGGGGTTGTGCTCACGTCGGACGTCGGTCATGCCGATGACCACAGTGACCAGATTCCGACGACCAAGCGAGTTAGCCAAGTGCCAATTCCTACTGCCCCTCACCGTGCCCCGCTGATGATCCGCGATGGCGTCATCGACATCGGCGTCAACCGGACACGTTTCAACTCCGAACACGATGACGGGCTGCTGCGCAGCTACCTCCTGATTCTCCGGCGTGCTCGCGATCAACGGCGCGCTGCCTCGATCACCTTGCGGCGCGACGACATCGAGGTGATCGCCAAGTACGTCGACGCGAGCCCTGAGGAAGTGCTCGGTCGACTTGCCGACCTGATGGGCTCGACCCGAACGCAACGGGCTGCGATGCTGACCGTGTTCGCCACCGGTGCGATGCTGATCGCAGCGACCGGTTCGGTTGCTGCCGGTTCGCCACCCTCGGCGGTTCCCGAGTTCGTCAAAGGTCACGCTCCGTCAGCCATCGAAGTCATCGCCCCGCTCGAAGTCCACAATCCCAGCTCCACGACCCCGCCGATGCTGGCGGTCGAGTCCGACCGCCAGCCCGACTTGGACGGTGGCAATGTAGAGGCCGAAGTTTTGGTCGACGTCGAGATCTACGACGCCGAAGTGACAGTGTCGAGCGAAGGCCAGCCTGACGAAACCGGCGTGACCAACGACGGATCGACCGTCGCCGTCGGCCTACCACCCGTGCCCCGTCCAGCCGAAAGCCTCCCAAACCAGACCGAAGCAACGGCGCCAGTCTCAGCGCCAGTCTCGCCGGTCATCGAACGCCAGACATTGTCGAGCGAAAGCCTCTCAACCGAAACCGGCGTGACCGACGACGGATCGACCGTCGCCGTCGGCCTACCACCCGTGCCGGTACCGCCCAGCAGCGGCTGACAAGCCTCGGCTCAGCGACCTGCGTTCGGTTGGCGCAGCATGCCCCACATATGCGGGCCATCGCTGTCGCTGGTGCAAACCTCCCACTCCGAGCGGACGTCGAAGCCATGGTGCCGGTAGTACCCGACAAGTTCGACCGTCTCGGTTTCGAGATAACACGGTAAGCCGGCGCCGTCGGCGATCTCGAACACCACGGTCATCAGCGCCGCCCCGAGTCCCTGGCGCTGCCAGTCGGGGTGGGTGGCCAGCATGTTGAGGTACCAATGCAGCTCGGGTGGGGTGTTGGCGGCCATCTTCTCGCCAAGGGCCTTGAGGCGCTCGAGCCGCCAGGGTGGATGATCCACACGCGGCGCTGTGTTAGCGACCTCTACGTCTACCTCTACCTCTGGTCTGCCAGGCGGCACCCACCCGGCGATGGCAACCGCATCATCGGTGCACCACAACGACTCGGTTGCCAGCCACCTGCGGGCGATACCGCCGAACACCGCCTGGTGCGTGGCCTCGTAGTGATCGTCGTCGGGAAACAGCCAGCGCAGCACCGGGTCGTCGGCGAAAGCCAGGCTCGTGGTGCGGGCGATCCGCCCGATGTCGGTTTCGTCAGCGCGTCGGATTGTCGCCATTGCTACCAAAGCCGCCCGGCACGTGGGGTAACGCTAGAGACGTTCGATGATCGTGACATTGGCTTGGCCGCCACCTTCGCACATCGTCTGCAGGCCGTAGCGGCCACCGGTGCGTTCGAGCTCGTTCAACAGCGTGACCATTAGGCGGGCTCCGGTAGCACCAAGCGGGTGACCCAATGCGATCGCTCCGCCGTTGACATTTATCTGCTCGTGCTCGAAATCGGTCTCGCGCAGCCAGGCCATCGGCACGGGAGCGAACGCCTCGTTGATCTCGACGAGGTCGATATCGCTGGCCCTCAAGCCGGTCTTGGCGAGTGCCCGCTGAGTGGCAGGAATCGGGGCCGACAGCATCATGATCGGGTCGTCGGCCCACACCGACATGTGATGGATGCGAGCCCGCGGGGTCAGACCGTGCTCGTCGAGCGCCCTTTGGTTGACCACCAACAGCGCCGCTGCACCGTCGGAGATCTGACTCGCTACCGCCGCGGTGAGTCTGCCGCCGGGGGTGAGGGTGCGCAGTGAGCGGATCTTGTCGAGGTCGGGCTGGCGCGGACCCTCATCGCGATCAAGGCCGTTGAGCGGAACGATTTCGTTGTCGAAACGCCCCTCGGCCTGGGCTCGTAGCGCACGCTCGTGAGACTCGACAGCGAACGCCTCCATCTCCTCGCGGGTGATATCCCACTTGTCGACCATCATCTCGGCGCCGACGAACTGGCTGACCTCGCCAGTGCCGTAGATCGTCTGCCAGCCGGACGAGCCAGTGAACGGGCTGAAGCCGTCGGGCTGGCCGATCGTGCTGGAACTCATGATCGGCACCATCGACATGTTCTGCACACCACCGGCGACGACGACATCCATCGTTCCCGACATCACGGCCTGCGCAGCAAAGTGCACCGACTGTTGGGCCGACCCGCACTGCCGGTCGATCGTGACGCCCGGAACGTGCTGTGGCAGGCCGCCAACCAGACCACACGTGCGGGCGATGCATCCAGCCTGGACCCCGACCGAGTCGACGTTGCCAAACACAACATCTTCGACGGCGTGAGGGTCGATGCCCGAACGCTCGATCAGGGCCCTGATAGCGTGCCCACCGATGTCGGCGGGATGCACTTGCGACAGCCCACCACCACGGCGACCCACCGGCGTACGAACGGCTTCGACGATAAAGGCTTCGGACATGACGAAACCATACGCGCTGGGAGAGACGATCGAAGAGTCGTGGAACCATCGAGAGTCGTGGGGCCAAAGGTCGTGAAGCATGGGCTGAGGTCCCATGATTAGGGGACAAAGTCCCCTAATGATTGTGTGGTCAAAGGAGCACGATGATTAACAAGAACTTCGTGAAAACAATCACGAACATCACAACCGGAGCCCTAAGAGGGCGCTGAAAGAAGGGGTTGCCATGAAAAGCATGCTGAAGAAGCCACTCGGGCTACTGGGTGTCTTCTTGATCATCGTAGGAATCGGATATTTTGTGGGCGCTGGCGTCGCCTACAGCAAGACCCAGGGTGGCTACGGCTCGCTCGAGGCATTCAGCGCCGCTCAGAACGTTGAACTGTCGTACAACGACGACGGCCAGCTCGTCGACCGGGGCACCACCGATGGTGCCGATGCAATCATGTCGCTGCTCGAGGACGACTGGAACTTCCCCGTCGTGATGGGCAAGGGCGGCATCGACTCCAACAATCCGGTCGTCAACAACGCCAGCGAGTACATGTACCAGATGGCCACCATCTCGTACCACACGCTGCACGGCACACAGATGGTCACCCTGAGCGCTGACGACATCACCGCCGCAATCGCATCCGAGAAGCTCGATGCAGACGGCACCTACAACGGTGTGGTCGAGGCTTACCAGGGCCAGGTGCTCGAGCCTGGCGTGTTCGAGGTACCGGTCAACGGCCGCTACTGGACTGGATTCAACCGCACCGACCTGCTCGACGGCCCCGCCCGTGAGATGGCCTGGAGTGGCACCGCCCACGCACTCGTCGCCGAGCTCGGCGTCGGCGCCGCAACGCACAGCGCCCTGCAGCTCGCCCTCGGTATTGCAGGCCTGCTCGCCGGCCTCGGCGTGGTCACCATGGCCATGGGCGTCGCCTTCCTCTGGGAGAGCAAGCGTCGGTACGGTTTCACCGCCCCCGACACGATCCCCGAGTCGCTGCTGAAGGAGACGCCGGACACCGCCAAGGTCTGAGGCCAACACGATCGGGTCGGTCGTTCTCGGTCGATTCGACAGCCCCGGGTGGGCCCCTCTTCGGAGGGGCCCATTCGGCGTTTTCCGACAAGTTTCGCCTCGACCGTCGGTTCGGCAGATGCTCCGCCAGTATCTGCCCAGCACCCCCCCGGTATCAGGGATTGGTATCAGGGATTGGTATCAGGGATTGGTATCAGGGATTGGTATCAGGGATTGGT
>CALFRK010000034.1 GCA_937919625.1 uncultured Ilumatobacter sp. | reverse complement strand
TGCAACGTACGCCCCCAGATCATCGACGATCAGGCTCGTTGGCACCATTTCCACGGCCGCTGGCTCGCCCACACGAACATCTACAAAGGCTCGAACGAGGACTTCGAGTGGATCTGGCCGGGGCGTTCGATGGAGTCGTGCGCCGATGAGTTGATCAAGAACGGCACTCAGGTCGTAGTGCTGACTCGCGGCTCGGACGGACTCTCGATCGTCACCGCCGACGGTGAAGCGCGGGTCTCGGCGCCATTCGTTGCCGTTGTCGACACGGTCGGTGCGGGCGACACGATCGTTGCAGCACTTCTGTCATCGCTCTGGAACCACGGCGACGGATCGGGTTCGTCGAAATTGAACGACGTCAGCCTCTCCGACTGGACCAGGTTCGCCGAGCGGGCCGTGAAGGCGGCCGCGATCACCTGCTCGCGGGCCGGAGCGGACCCTCCGTATAGTGCCGAGCTCGACCAGTAGCTGGGCTGATCAGCTGGTCGTAGGTGTCGAGATCGGCCGCCACCAGTTCGTCGGCGCGCTGGCCAGCGCGCAGGCGCACATAGGTGGGCTGCGACGATCCGTGTCTCAGGCGACACGATCAGTGGCAAGAATCGATGTGACCGCGCCGGAGCCGAGTTCTCAGGCCGACACGCCGGGCTACCCCGGCAGCAGGCCGGTCGAAAGTCGTTGATGGGGCGGCATCGACGACGACCGAGGCGATCTCGGGAAACGCCGCTCGGAGTGCCGGAGAGATCAGTCCGACGATCGTGTCGTCGGACTGGCGGCACCCGTTGCAGGCTCCGGCGCTGCGCAGATGGGCCGTGCCACGGTCGATCGCGACCACGGTCATGGTGCCGCCGTGACTGGTCATGACCGAACCTGCGGCCCGGTCAACAATCTGTTGCACCTCGGTGATAGATGGCGTTCGGTCGGAGACCCCAACCGCTTCGAGTAGCCAGTGTGACGTTGCCTGATGGAGCGTGTCGAGTCGGTCGAGTTCCTCGAGCAGGGCGGCCTGCACCCTGGGGGCCAGTTGTGGCCACGCGCCAGGGTCGCAGGTGCTGACGAGCACGTCGCCGTTGTGCACGGAGATGTCGGTGATCGATCCCCCTGCGCGGAGCTGGCCGAGCGGCGAGTGCGGCGGCGTCTGTCGTCGGCCTGGTGGGGCGCCATCGAGTCGAGGATGGTGTGCCACCCAGCGCAACACGGTTGAGTCGGCTGTGCGCTCGACATGGATCGGCCGCGGCGCACGACGAGACGTCATGTGATCACCTCGATCGTGACATGTGTGATCAACGCCGCCAGATAGGCGAGGGCAAACATCGAACTGATCGCCAGCGCCGGCCACTTCCACGAGTTCGATTCCCTGCGCAGCACAGCCACGGTGGAGAAGCACTGCAAGGCATAGACAAAAAAGACGAGCAGAGCCCCCACAGTTGCGGCGTCGAACACCTTCGCGCCGTCGGGATGACTGAGCGTCTCGAGGCGTGCCGGGAGGGCGTCTTCGGACTCAGCGGCGGTCGTGATCGACATGGTGCTGACGAACACCTCGCGAGCAGCGAGGCTGCCGAGCAAGGCGACGTTCGTGCGCCACTCGAACCCCATCGGAGCAAACAACGGTTGCATCGCCTTGCCGACACCGCCGGCGATGCTGTGTTCCATCTCGTAGCTCGCCGCCTGAGCTTCGTTGAAGCCGGCCGGTGCCGTGGTGTTCGGCACGTTGAGCATCGCCCACAGCCCGATCGTGGTGAGCAGGATGATGCCGCCGGCCTTGCGCATGAACGACCAAGCTCCGTCCCACACGTGGAGCAGAACAGCCGCCGGCGTGGGGCGCCGATACGGCGGGAGTTCCATCATGAACGGCGCCGACGGACCCCCGAGCAGAAAGTGGCTCAGCACCGCTGCATACATCAGCCCTGAGACGGCGCCGAGCACATACAGACCGAACAAGGCCAGACCCTGGCTGTGGACCGGACCCAGAATCGACGTGTCGGGAACGAATGCCGCGATCAGCAGCGTGAACACCGGGAGACGCGCCGAACAGGTCATCAGCGGGGCCGACATCATCGTGGCCAAGCGGTGGCGCTCGTTCGGAATCGTGCGAGCCGACATGATCCCAGGCACTGCGCACGCAAACGACGACAGCATAACGATGAAGCTGCGTCCCTCGAGCCCGAACCTGCCCATCACGCGGTCGGCCAGCAGCGCCGCCCGAGCCAGGTACCCGACCCGTTCGAGGATTCCGATGATGAGAAACAACAGCATGATCTGGGGCAGGAACACGAGCACGCTTCCGACCCCGCCGATCACGCCGTCGGCGAGGAAATCGCCGAACGTTCCGCCGACCACGTCGCGGACGGCGTCGGCGACCGAACCGACGACGCTCGCGAGTCGGTCGACCATCGGCGTTGCCAGTGTGAAGATTGATTGGAAGAACGCCAGCATGACCGCCACGAACACCAGTGGGCCCGATACCGGATGCAGCAGTACGGCATCGATCCGTCTGGATCGCGTGTCGACATCGAGCGCTGCCACGACCGAGGCGACGATCGAATCGACCCACGCCGTTCGTTGTGGCAGCTCAGTCGGCGGGTTCATCACGGGGCGCTGCCAAACGTCCGGATCGGCGATCAAGGTGCGCACGGCGTCGAGTCCGATTCCCTTGTGGCCGACGACGCCAGCCACCGGGATGCCCAAGGCGGCCGACAACCGTTCGATGTTGATCGAACCATGGCGCACCGCGACCTCATCGATCATCGTGAGTATGAGGCAGGTCGGGAGATCGAGCTCGAGGAACTCGGCGATCAAGAACAACGAGCGGTCGAGCGACGTCGCGTCGGCGACAATCACCAGCGCATCGGGCGGGTCGACGCCCTCGACCCGGCCATGTAAGGCGTCGGACACGACTGCCTCATCCGGGCTGATCGGCTCGAGCCCATAAGTGCCGGGGAGGTCGGCCAGCGTGATCAGACGGTGTCCGATTTCGACGGTTGCTTCACGCCGGCTGACGGTGACCCCCGGGTAGTTCGCCGTGCGGGCC
>CALFRK010000033.1 GCA_937919625.1 uncultured Ilumatobacter sp. | reverse complement strand
CCCGACGCCGACCTGTGCGCACTGCTGTACGAGCTGCGCGTGGACGGGTCGCGGATCCTGCTGTCACCTGCCATCCAGCGTCTGCGTCACCGTGACCCGTCCAAGGGCGTTCAACTGGTGGTGCCCGGTGAACCGACACTGGTGCAGTTCCGCAACTTCCACTGGTTCGCCCGCCGGCTCGCCGCCGGTTCACGACTGCAATTGGCCGTGCGCCACACCGGGTCGCTGCGCATGGACCGCAACCACCACACCGGGCGTCCCGACGGGTTCGAGACGCCCGACGACGTCCGCGTCGCCACGGTGGACGTGCTGCACTCGGGGGAGCACCGATCGGTCCTGCACCTCCCGCTCGCGGCGGCGGCCGGCGGATGAGCACACCGGTGGCGAACGTCGTCACGATCGTGACGGGGGCGGCGTCGGGCATCGGTGCGGCCTGTGTGCGCCGGCTGGCCGAGCGCGGTGACACCGTCGTCGGCGTGGACCTCGCGGCGGAAGTGGACGGACGTGTGCGAGCGCTCGGTGGGGCGCTCGGCGTGATCGCCGACGTGTCCACGTCGGTGGCGTGTGACGCTGCAGTCGCGCAGGCCGTGGAGCGGTTCGGACGTGTCGACCACGTGGTGTCGGCCGCCGGCATCGAATGCAACGCGCCGGCCCACGAGATGGACGACGACACGTGGTCGCTGGTGCAGCGCGTGAACGTGGACGGTTCGTTCTTCATGGCTCGTGCGGTGGGCCGTCACCTCATCGCGGCCGGGAGACCGGGCAGCGTGGTACTGCTCGGCTCGATCAACTCGGCAATGGCGATGCCAGGTCAGGTGGCGTACGCGTCGTCGAAAGGGGCGGTGCTCCAGCTCGGTCGTGGGCTGGCGGTCGACTGGGGTCGACACGGCATCCGGGTCAACGTCGTCGGCCCCGGCGTGATCGACACGCCCCTGAACGCCCGTAGCTTCGCCGACCCGGCGCGGATCGGCTACTACGCCGGGCGGGCCCCGCTCGGCCGTCACGGCGAACCATCGGAGGTCGCATCGGTGGTCGCCTTCCTCACCTCGACCGATGCCTCGTACGTGACTGGGGCGTTCGTCGCGGTGGACGGTGGATGGTTGGCGGGCGAGGTCCCGCCTTCACGAAGGGAGTACTGAATGCTCAAGGTGATGTGGTTCCTGAAGCGGGCCGACGGCATAACGTTGGAGGAGTTCGACGCCTGGTGGCGTGAACACCTCCACATGATCGCCGACCGGCAGCGGCCCCAGTTGCTGCGGTACACGGTGAACATCAGGAAGAGCGACACCGACTCCCTCGCCGGACACCCCGGTGTGGAGTGCGAGTGGGACGGGGTGGCCGAACAGTGGTTCTCCGACGAGGCCGCCTTCGACGAGGTCTACGGCCGGCCCGCCGCAGCCGAGACACGCGCCGACACCCTCGCTCACGTGGCGCGCTTCGAGCGGCTGATCGTGCACGAGATCACGGTGATCGAGTGATCGAGCACGCCGGCGGGCGGGTGGTGTTCACCTCGGCCGACGAGGTGCCGTGGAACGACGAGGTCGACGTCGTGGTGGTCGGCAGCGGTGCCGCCGGGTGGTCGGCGGCCATCGCCGCGCGGCGCGCCGGCGCCGACGTGCTCGTGCTGGAGAAGCTCGAACGGATCGGTGGCACGACCGCGAAGGCGGGCGGCGAGTGCGGCGGGACGCCGGCACCGGGCGAGCTCCCGCAGCGGGCCGGCACCTGGCTCTGGATCTGCGACCACCCGTGGCTGGCCGAGCTCGGCCACACCGATCCGCGTGAGGACGCGCTGCGGTACCTCGCCCGCCTGGCTCGGCCGACGCGGTACGACCCGGGCTCACCGTTCCTCGGCCTGCCGTCGGACGAGCACGCCCTCTTGGAGACGTTTTATGACCAGGGTCGGCGGGTCGTGACCGAGCTCGACGCCCTCGGTGCGCCGCATCTGCGTCCGCTCGCCGAAACCTGGGACTACTGGGCCGACCTGCCCGAGAACCGGACCCCCCGGGGTCGTGCGTTGTACGCGCCGCTGCCGGACGGGCGCGAGTCGACGGGTGCCGAGATCGTCGAGGCGATGTCGGCGGCTGCCGAGCGGACTGGTGTGGGCGTGCGCACGTCGACACCCGTGCACGGGCTCATCGTCGACTCCGACAGCGGCGCGGTCGTGGGGGTGCAGGCGGGTCGCAGTGCTGCGAATGCCTCGCTGGTGCGCGCGCGAGGTGGTGTCGTGTTCGCCACTGGTGGCTTCACCCACGACGCAGCCCTCCGGACGGCGCACCTCCCCGCACCGATCACCGGTGGTGTCGCCGCGCGTGGCAGCACGGGCGACCTGGTGCACCTGGCGTCGGCGCTCGGTGCCCGGCTGGCCAACATGAACGAGGCGTGGCTGACGCCGATGGTGCTCGACCACGGTGCCGAGCCGGTCAGCGGTGCGTTTCGGCTGCCCGGCGACTCGATGGTGCTGCTCGACCGGTTCGGTCGCCGCGTGGTGAACGAGAAGGTGACGTACAACGAGATGACGCGAGCGTTCCTGCGGTGGGACGAGACGCTCGGCGAGTACTCGAGCCGGGTGCTGGTGATGCTCTTCGATCGGTCCGTTAGCGATCGTTGCCGGGCGATGCCCGGGGATGCACCCGTCGACGAAGGTGGCGGCAACCCGCTGGCGCGAGTCGGTGGCGCGGCCGAGCACGAGATCGTCGCCGACACCCTCGCCGAACTGGCGACGGCGATCGACGCCCGGCTGGTCCGGCACCTCGACCGTTTCCCGGGCCTGCGTCTCGCCGACGACTGGGCCGAGCGGGCCACCGAATCGGTGCGTCGCTTCGACGAGCTCGCCCGCAACGGGCTGGATGTGGACTTTCACCGCGGCACATCGCGCACGCAGCGGGCGAGGAGCGGGCCGCCGCGGAGTGACGAGTTCGCGAACCCGACCATGTACCCGTTCGACCGCTCCGGACC
This sequence comes from uncultured Ilumatobacter sp., assembly GCA_937919625.1. GTDB lineage: Bacteria > Actinomycetota > Acidimicrobiia > Acidimicrobiales > Ilumatobacteraceae > Ilumatobacter. The sequence continues at coordinate 3,111 of CALFRK010000033.1, read as the reverse complement.
GTGGTATGCGGTGCTGCTCGTGGCGGGCACGCTCGACACGAAGGGCGGGCCGGTGATCGACCCCGACGGCCGCATTGTGCGGCCCGACGGCAGCCCGATCGCGGGGATCTACGGGGCCGGTAACTGTGTCGCCTCGCCCGCCGGTCAGGCCTATTGGGGCGGAGGTACGACGCTCGGGCTCGCCGTCACGTTCGGCTGGTTGGCCGGCGAGCACGCCGCCGAACGCGCTGCTCAGCGAACGGCACCGACATGACGGCTGATAGCCCACAGGTCGGTCCGGCGCATGCCCGCACTCCATTCGAGGATCTGGTGGAGTCCTGGCGCCGTGGCGGCGACCTCGATGCCGAGGGCGGGCGATGACCCGCAAGCGTCGTACGCGCGAGGAAACTCGCAGGTTGCTGCTCGATGCCGCCACGCGCGTTGTGCGCGCTCGCTTTCAAGGTGATCTCGAGGGCTCGACCAACCCGTTGGCCGGCGTTCGTATTACCGAAACACTCGACGAGGTGAATCGCATGTTGCTCATGTCCGATCCCGCAGCGACTCCCATGACGACGGGCGCGGTCTACAACATCTGGCCGACCCAGGAGGAATTCCAGGACGCGATCCTCGATCGGATATTCACCGACGCGGCGGTACCCGGGATCAACGAGGTCAGATCCGTGCTGAGGGAGTCGATCGAGCAGGGGCTCGACTGGCGAGATGTCGTCGCGCGGTGCTTCGCGCTCGACTTCGAGATCAGCTTTCAGGAGCAGACGATGTTCGTGATGATCGGCGTGACGGCGCTCGGATCATCGGATCGCATCGCTGCCCAGACCGCTCCGGCGGACGACAACTACCTGGTCGAGACCGCTGACGTGCTCCAACAAGTGCTCGAGTACGCCGATCGACGACTCGTTGATGATCGATCCATCGACGATCTCGTCTGGGCGATCGAGGCCGCCGAGTCCGGCTACTTGTTGCGGCGACGAACGATGCCCGACGTCCCGTTGCGGACCAATGCAAGCGGGCGCACGGCGGTGCAGAGCGCAATCGTTGCCATCGTCGAAGCCTTCACCGTCCAGATCGATGCCGAGCAGAACTGAGGACACGATGACCGCTCTGGTGATCGACCGTGCCGAAATCCACGTGGTCGAGCTTCCACTCAAGTTCCGGTTCGAGACATCGTTCGGCGTAGAAACCTCTCGTGTCGCCCCGATCCTCGTGCTGCACGGAGCAGACGGCTCGATCGGACTCGCCGAGGGTGTGATGGACAGCGAATGGCCGTTGTACCGGGAGGAGACCGTCGAGGCAGCTGTGCCGCTCGCCCAGCGCATGCTCGAACACTTCGTCGTCGGACGATCGTTCGAAACGCCGGCTGAGATCACTGGTCGTCTCGGTCACCTCCGCGGCAACCGGATGGCCAAGGCGATGATCGAAATGGCTGTCTGGGACCTGTTCGCACGGGCGGCCGACCGGCCATTGCGTGACGTGCTCGGTGGTGCCGGCGACGCCATTGCAACCGGAGTGAGCCTGGGTATCCAACCGAGCATCGACGACACCGTGCGCCTGGTGGCCAGTCACGTCGACCTCGGATACAAGCGAATCAAGCTGAAGATCAAGCCGGGTTGGGACCTCAAGCCGTTGAGCGCCGTGCGCGCCGCGTTCCCCTCCCTGGTCATGACGGCCGACGCGAACAGCGCGTACACGCTGGACGATGTCGAACACCTGCAGCGGATCGACGACGTGGGACTCGACTACATCGAACAACCGCTCGGATGGGACGACATCGCCGATCATGGCGAACTTGCCCGATCGTTGGCGACGCCGCTGTGTCTCGACGAGAGCATCGTCAGCGTCGAGACGACCAGGCTGGCGTTGGAGCTCGAAGCGGCGAAGGTGATCAACATGAAGGTCGGGCGCGTCGGTGGTCATGCCGAAGCCGTCGCGATCGAAGCCATCGCTCGGGCGCATAACGTTCCTCTGTGGTGCGGCGGCATGCTCGAAACCGGGGTGGGGCGCGCCCACAACATCCATCTCGCCACGTTGGCCGGCTTCACGAAGCCGGGCGACGTCTCGTCGAGTTCCCGGTACTGGGAGCACGACGTCGTCGAGCAGCCCCTCGAGTGTGTCGATGGGATGATGGCAGTCCCACCGGGGCCCGGCATCGGCGTCACGCTCGACGTCGACCGGGTCAGGTCTCTTCGCGTCCAGCACATCGTCGTCTCCGAACGTGAGTGACCCGCGGGAGTTCGAGCAGCTCGCCGAAGCGGCAGCCGACCGCGCTGGCATCCGCATTCGCCTGTCGGAGTCGCTGGCCGATGTCGTCGCGGTGAGCGAGATCCTCGCTTCGATCTGGGCGACGCCGCCGGACCGATCGCCCGGCGAGGTCAGCACGCTCGTTGCACTCCGCCACGCCGGCGGTTACGTGGCAGGGGCGTGGCGTGGTTCGGAGATCCTCGGCGCGTCGTACGGATTCGTTTCGTTGCGTGCTGGGCGCCTCGGCCTGCACAGTCACGTGACGGGTGCCGTCGAGGCGAGCCGGGGCGTCGGGACGGCGCTCAAGTTCCACCAGCGCGCGTGGGCTGCGGCCAAGGACCTCGACGAGATCACCTGGACGTTCGATCCGCTCATCCGACGCAATGCGCACTTCAACCTGAACGTACTCAACGCCAGGATCGTGTCGTATCACGAGAATCTCTACGGGGCGTTGGAAGACGGATTCAACGGTCGCGACGAGACGGACCGCTGCACCGTCGTCTGGGATCTCCGGTCGAGTTCAGGCATGCGGGCGGTCAGGTCGGGGTCGGGGTTCCCCGACGATTCGATACTCGTCGGCCACGACCGTGCCGTCCGCGACGATGCGGGCAGGAACGGGAGTCCTGGCCGGCTCGTCGCTCTCCCCGATGACATCCTACGAATTCGGACCGAAGCGCCGTCGGAGGCGACCGCGTGGCGATCCGTGTACCGCCGAGTTCTGGGACCCATGCTCGCGGCCGGTGACGGCATCGGTGAACTGACCAGTGACGGATTCTACGTCGTCGACCGTGCGCGGTGACGACGCCCCTCGACCGAGCGACCGCTCGGTATCGGAACGCATAATCACTGCTGCTTGGGCCTCGATGGTGACCGAGT
>CALFRK010000032.1 GCA_937919625.1 uncultured Ilumatobacter sp. | reverse complement strand
ATTGGCCGCGCCCATGGCGGAAGCGCCGGCAGCGCGAACCGTCCGCTGAGGGATCCTTCTCCATTCGTACGCCTGCCGAGAGCTCGACTCTGGTCGCTGTGCCCATGGAATTATGACGTCGCTTGGGCAGCCCTGCCGGTGATCATCGTCGCCCTCTCGTAGAGGTTCTTCGCTCCCGATATTTGCGGGTGTGATGTGCACCGATCAACGTTCATGGAGCACAGCGCAGACTGGGCGGCTGTCACGCCGCGTCGGTCAACGGCATGGTTTGCTCACGTCGATGCGATCGATGAGCACGTCGCCGATCGTGTTGCCCATTTCGATAACTTCGCGATAGCCGGTGACCCATTCGCGTACACGAACCCGGACACGCACTGACGGGCCCGCTCTGCGACTGCTTCCGGTTCGACGAACCCCCCGCCGATTCAGACCTTGTCGTCGCGCTGCCGGGCCACCCTGTCGCTGGCCACTCTCGCAACTCAGCAGACTGCTGGTCTGTTCGATCAGCTTCCGGTGCGATGCACGAACACAACAGGGTTCGACCCGTCAGAGCCGAAGCCGAGCAATGTCGAGTCGTCCGGGGAGGGTTGATCGCCGCCTGGTATCGAATCACGACCTGGAGGGGGCGAGGCGGAGTTCGTCGACGAGCCGGCGGGCCTCGTCCCAGCAGCTGGCGGCCTCGTGATGTCGGCCCATCGACTGAAACGCAGAGCCGCGGAGGTTCAGGCATTCCACGAGCGACTGGCGGAAGGGAGCGGCGCGGCAGATGCGCTCCTGGGTTGTGAGCGGGCCGAGGGCGTCGCCGGGCCGCCCAGCCTGGATCAGAGCCCTACCCTCGTTGCCAAGTGCGGCCTGGAGCCCAAAGTCGTAGCCCAGCGTCTCGAACAGGTCTTGAGCTTGGCGGAAGAGCTCGAGGGCGCGTCCGGCGTCACCCCCGTCGCCATGGATGATCGCCTGGTGGTGGAGGGCGACCCCGAGATCCTGCCGCTCGCCGGACTGCCGGCAGATGACCTCGGCCTGTTCGAGATTGCTGAGGGCGCCAGCGACGTCACCAACCGCCTGCAGGATCGACCCTCGGTTGATGAGCGTTGTGGCGACCGCCGGTCGGTTGCCGAGACCGCTGAACAACTGCAGTGCTTCGTCGGAGAGGGAGCGCGCCTGCTCGGGATCTCCCAGCCCGAGGGTGATGGTGGCCTGGCCCTGGAGCCCGGCGGCCACGCTGTCGATGTCGCTCACCTCGCGTCCCCGAATCGTCTGCTGGCGCCGCAGCTCGAGGGCGACCGTGAGGTTGCCCTGTTCCATCAGGAGTTGGGCTTGGTTGCCCAAGCAGAGGGGGATATCTCGCTCGTGTCCGTACTCAGCGAGCATCGACGCTTGCCGCTGGTAAAGCTCGAGGGCGGTAGCGGGCCGACCCAGCTTGTGTTGGACGGATGCCTGGCCGCCGACCGCGGCAGCGATGGCCCGGCTGATACCCGCTGACTCGGCGAGCAACTCCTGCTCCTCGTATCGCTCCAGAGCTTCTGACCACCGACCTGCTCGGTTGAGATCGTTGGCCTCGTTTCCGACGGCAATCGCCGAAGCCCCGTCGTCACCTGAAGCTAAGGCCCGGTCGGTGAGCGTGGTCCGCAACGCCAGACCGCGGTCCACATGGCCGGCTCGCCGGAACAGCTCGGAAACGACGGCGATCGCATCGGATTCCCACACCTGGTCGTCGAGGACGTGCCGGTACGTGTCGAGCAGTCGACCGGGAACAGCGGTCTCGATGTCGGACCAGTAGCGTAGAACCGAGGCCGGGTCGTCGAGCCAAAGCGCCACGAGTACGTCGTGCCGGCGGAGGAGATGGGCAAGCTCGTCCCACCGCTCGGCCTGGGCGTACTGCCACGGCAGTTCCTCCAGCGTGCGTGCGTCGAGTGGCCGCGACAAGAAATGGGCGGCCAACGTCCGGTGGGCGTCGCGCCGGTGAAGGGTCGTCGGCAGGTAGCGGCGGTCGACCGCGATACGGGCCTGCTGCTGGGCGAAGCCGATCCGGCCCGATCGGTTGGCGAAGATGTTGGGGGCAGCGTGGAACAGGGGCGCCCAGAGTGCGCGTGCAAGGCGTTCACCGTCGACACCGAGCAGGTCGAGCAGCTCGTCCTCCTCGAGTCCTCGGCGGGATGCGCCGATCAAGGTCAGGGCGTCGCTCACCAGGCCTGGACGGTCACGGTCGTAGTCGCCCTCCAGTCGGGCCAGCACCAGATCGAGCAGTTCGCCCACATCGCCAGCTCGGAGGTAGTGGTCGATCGTTTCGTCAAGGTGGGCGTGATCGGCTTCGACGCGGAGCTCGTCGAGCAGTGTTGTGGCATAGAGCGGATTGGTGAACGTGCCCGAGCCCACCAGCCGCTCGATGTGGGTCGAGGCCAGACGCTTTCCGAATCGCGCCAGCCGATCCACCACCAACCGACGTTGCTCGTCGGGCTCGAGCGGGTCGAGCGTGAGACGCGGCCAGCCCTCCGTCTCCCGGGCCGTGCCAGCGAATTCGGGCGTGGTCGACACGACGAGTCGCACGTTGGCGGGTGTGCTGGGCGGTAGCCAAGCCAGCCCGAGCGGTGCCTCGAGGTCGGCCAGTTCGTCGACGCCGTCGACTACGACGGTCACCGGCCCGAGCCGCCCGGCCCGGTGGATGGCTGACGCGAACGCCCGCCGCACCGGACCCGGCTCGAGAGTCACGTCCGGATCCTCGCCGAGCTCGGAGGCGAGTTCGGCAGTCAGGCGTTGGAGGGTCGAGATCCACGATCCGCTCTGGTCCGACGCCCCTGCGAAGTGGAACACGACTCGTTCGTCGCCGGTGAGCCGCCGATCGACCCAGTTTGCCAGTACCGAGGTTCTGCCAGAGCCGGCCGGGCCGACGACGAGCAACGGTGTGGTGGACTCGTCCTCGACGAGTCGGTCGAGCCGATCGAGAGAGCTGATCGATGGGGTCGAGCCGCGCTCGGCCAGTACAACGCTGGCGTGGGCGGCGGCCTCGCGGTCACGGGCGGTCGGCGCACTCCCGGGTGGGAACAGGCGATCGATGATCTCCGTCAGATCCTCGACGACGAGGTCGGCCAGTTGTCGCGGATCGTCGTAGTGCTCGATGGGCAGCCCCGACTCCTCGATCCGGCGTTTCAACCCTTCGAGCCGATGGCGGCGTTGTTCGGCGCGCCGCCGGGCCTCTTGGGGACCGAGCGTTTCGATCTCGTCGACGGTCGGCTCTTCTACGTAGTCGGCTCGCACCGACGGCGGCTGCGCCTCCGCGTACGACGGCGATCGGAAATAGAAACGGGCGTGCGGGCACCCCTCGACATCGTCGAGCACGCCGCGGGCGATCTCGAGCTCGGTGACCGAGGCGCCCACGTCGTTGTGCGTCTCTGCGTCGGCGTCGAAGGCCGAGTCGGGGACCCATCCATAGCGCTGACCGAGTAGGCCGATGAAGAACGGGCGGCAGTGGTCGATCTCCGAGAGGCAGATCGGCAGCACCTCACCCTCGGCTTGCTGCTCATCGGTGATACCCCAGCGGAGATCGACGTCGGTCCACGTGACGCCCCGTTGCCGACACCGCTCGCGCAGTTGTACGAACGCTCGCTTGGCGAGCTCGTCACGGTCAAGCTGCATGTCCTTGAACGTCGACGACACGAAGACCCGCATCTGGCGGGCGGGCGGGATCGGCTCACTGGCCGGAGTGTCCGTCAACTCGGCCGTCGGCTCCGCGTCGAGAGCATGCGCGAACCGCTCGAGCGAGGTCTCTATGCGGTCGAGCAGCCCTGCTTCGACCTCTTCGTCGGCGGCGTAGAGCGGGTCGAAGCGATCGGCGCTGAACGACTTCCTCGTATAGGTCCATGCGAGAGTCGTTGCCTGGCCCTCGTCACTGAGCTCGAAGGTGTGTCCACCCACCCCCGATTCGGGGCCGTGGCGCAGCCGAAGCGGTGGGAGCCACTCGTGAACGACCACGGCCCGGCCGGCGGCGTCGGTCAACAGTGCCCCCACGCCCCACTCGGGGTCGATCCGTACGTGGGGGTGGTCGCCCCACCACCAACCGGGGCGCCGGTCGAGCGAGCACAGGTGGCGCCACACCACCTCGGGAGGGTGGGCGAGACGGATCGACGCCTTGACGTCGGAAGTCGTCACCACGGGATCAGCGGGCGAGGACCCCGACGACGAGCTTGCCGGTCGCCGTGGTGCCACCCCGGAAACCGATCGCCTCGGCCCGGTCGATGTCGACCTCGGGAGCAAGCCGCACGAGGTGCTCCGCGAGCAGCCGGTTGGACCTCGACTGATCGAACCGGGAGATACCGGAGACCTGCTCATTCATGGTCGGCGTGTTTGCGCCGACACTCAACGTGCCCGGGACCCAGCCCGGCTTCTTGTAATGCTGCACTAACCAGGTCGCCCGATCTGTCGCGGAGGTGCCGGTGTGGTCCTTATTGTCGTGGAGGATCGCAACGGCGAGGATCTTGTTGCAGTCGGCGAGGGTCTTGGGTCCTGCGGTTCGCATCTTCTCGACCACGGCGTCAACTCGCTCTGAGTCGAGGCCGGCCTTACCTCTGCGCCTAAACAGGCTACGCATCGGGGACCTCCATTCGTCTCGAATCAGTTGACTGTAACGCGCTGACACACTTCCCACCCAGAGTCGAAAGGCCTTCCGCGCTCAGGAGCGCCGCAGCAGGATTCGCTGTCAGCCAACAGGCGAGCAAGGCCCCGTCCTGATTCGATACTGACGCACCAGAGTGACGTCCCCTAACCTCTTGGTTCTATGACGACGATGCCCGTTGCGCTGGTGGTCGGAGGTGCTCGTCGAGTCTCAGTCCGGTGGCTGCAGCATCGAGCGCGGCGCAATGGTTGGCTCGACGTACACGGGTCCATCGCAGCGAGCCGTGGCCGCTGATGCGTCACGGACGTGATGGCGCGAACGTGGCCGCCAGTCGGGGCAAGCGCTCTTCGCGACGCCAAGCGTTGTTGGCTGCGCTGGTTTCTGCTCGCTGGTGGATCGTGGCGGTACTCGCCTTGGTGGTGTTCGTTCTCGGCTACATCGGGTTTCGGCAGTATTTCAACGACGTTGAAACCCCAAGGTCAACCTCCGATCTCCTCTATCTCAGCCTTCAGCTGTTCACTTTGGAGTCGGGCAGCGTGCCCCATACGGGGGCACCATGGCAGCTCGAGGTTGCGCGGTTGGCGGCGCCGCTAGCTTCTGCGACTGCCCTGATGGGTGCCCTGGCGGCAGCGTTCCAACAGCAGGTTCAGGACTGGCGGCTGCGCCGAGAACGTGATCATGTGGTCGTGTGCGGGTTGGGTGCGCGGGGGACCCGGCTGGCCGCAGAGCTGCTCGACGCTGGCCATCGCGTGGTCGGCTTGGACGCAGACGGGCAGAATCCGACTCTCGCTGGTCTTCGTCGGAGAGGCGCAGCGCTGATCGTCGGCGACGCTCGCGACCCCGACACGCTCGGACGGGCGCGCCTAGACCGGGCCACCCATCTCGTCTGCCTCACCGATTCGGACGACACCAATGCCGAAGTGGCGCTCCAGGCCGCGGGTCTCGTTGCGGCGCGGCAGGGGCCGGCTCTCAACTGCCTGACCCATATTCATGACCCAGACCTCTGTGTGTTGATGCGATCTGAGGAGCTCGCTTCGACGCACCGGCGCGGATCGCGCCTTGACTTCTTCAATGTCGACGAGCGCGGCGCACATGTCATGCTCCATGAACATTCCCCGTTCCCGCCCGTTGGGTCGACCAAAGCCGCGCCGAGTGTCCTGGTGGTGGGATCGAGTCGCCTGGGCCAGCATCTGGTGGCTGAGTTGGCCCGTGAGTGGCGGGGCCACCCCGCTGCGAGCGGGCATCCGATCCAGGTCACTGTGGTGGACCCGAACGCCACCGAGATCGTGGACCGGCTCCGCCGGCGGTATCCGTTGTTGGAACACGCGGCGCAGCTCGTTCCGGTTGTGGCCGAATTGAAGCCCCTCGACACCGATGCCATCAAATCCTGTGGGGCCAGCATCGCCTACGTGTGCATGGACGAGAACTCGGGCGCCGTACAGGCCGCGCTACGGGTGCAACAGGTGCTGACCGACCCCGACGCCAGCGTCGTGGTCGAGCTTTCTCACGCCACTGGCATGGCACGCGTGCTTGATCGGCCTGACCGCTCTGGGCACATCCGTGCCTTCAATATGCTTGACCGGACGATGCAACCAGACTTACTTCTGGGTGGGACCTACGAGCTGCTGGCTCGCGCAATTCACGAGGAATACCTGGACGAGCAGCGGCACAAGGGCGGTTCCGTGGCAACGAACCCGTCGATGGAGCGATGGGAGTCCCTGCCTGCGTCGCTCAAGGAATCGAACCGGGATCAGGCGGCGCACATTGGCACGAAACTGGCCGTCCTTGGTTGGGGCATCGCGCCGTTGACGGATTGGGATGCTGACAAGGCGGTCGCCTTCTCA
>CALFRK010000031.1 GCA_937919625.1 uncultured Ilumatobacter sp. | reverse complement strand
CCGTTCGAGTTGCCGTTCGAGTTGCCGTTCGAGTTGCCGTTCGAGTTGCCGTTCGAGTTGCCGGACTTCGGCGCCGGACGTGATTCCGACCGGGGCTGACGACCGGCGGCCTGCACGGGTTCAGAACGGTCACGGCGCTCGCCGCTCGCGTTGCGAGTGCCACTCTCTTTGAAGCTACGGCTGCCGGTGTGCTGCCGCTGTGACCTGTTCGAGCGGTTGCTGGGGCGAGGGCGCTCTTTCGGCTCATGGCGCTGCGGGCCGGCCGGAGCGAGCGTGCGATTGCCTGCCAACGTGCCTTCGGGCACGTCGGTGTGCAACTCGCCGATCACCGGCGCGCTGATCGGCTGATCGAGGCCGATCAGGCGCTGCATCTTGCGCAGGTCCTTGACCTGATCGGGCGTTACGAGCGACACCACGAGACCACCGGCGCCGGCGCGGGCAGTACGGCCCGAACGGTGCACATAGGCCTTGTGGTCCTCGGGCGGGTCGTAATGAATAACAGAAGCGACGCCATCAACATGAATACCGCGGGCGGCGACGTCGGTGGCGACCAGGGCGTGCACGCGGCCCTTCATGAAATCCTCGAGGGCACGGGTGCGCTGGCTCTGGCTGCGGCCGCCGTGAAGCGGAGCGGTGACGAACCCCAGCTTGCCGAGCTGCTTGGCGAGCCGATCGGCGCCATGGCGGGTGCGACAGAAGATAATTGACGGCCAGGCGGCGTTGACGACCTCGGCCACAATCGGGTTGCGGTCGGCGCGATCGACTTTCCAAAAGCGGTGCGTGGCGGCCTTGATGTCAGGCGTTTCCTCGCCGACCTCATGGCGTACCGGGTCGCGCTGGTAGTCGCGGGTGAGCTTGGCGATGTCGCCGTCGAGGGTCGCCGAGAACAGCACCGTTTGGCGATCTGGCGATGTTTGGTCGAGCAGTCGACGGACCGATGGCATGAAACCCATGTCGGCCATACGGTCGGCCTCGTCGAGAACGACTTGGCGCACGTCGCGAAGGTCGACGTCGCGACGCTCGATCAGATCCTCGAGACGGCCCGGGCAGGCGACCAGGATGTCGATGCCACGCTTGAGGGCGTTCAGTTGACCGCCGTAACCGACGCCGCCATAAACGGCATCGACGCGTACGCCGCCGGAGAAGGTACGCAGTTCGGTCGTGATCTGCTCGGCGAGCTCACGGGTGGGGGCGAGCACCAAGGCGGCCGGGCGCCGTGGCACCGACTTGCCGAACGTTGCCAGATTGGCAACGAGCGGCACGCCGAATGCGAGGGTCTTACCCGAGCCGGTTGGTGCACGTCCGCACACATCGCGGCCGGCGAGGCCGTCGGCGATGGTTGCGGCTTGGATCTCGAACGGTTCGTTGATGCCACGTTTAGCGAGGGCATCACAAATGAAGGAGGGGACGCCCAGTTGGGCGAATGAGGTTGACATGATGTCGCTTTCTGGCCCGCGACGTTCGCGAGCAATCGATTTCATAGGGTTCGGGGGTTCGATGGTTCACGATGACAGAAAGAACCAGACCCGTCTGCGAACCCAACGGCGACTCGCCAGTTTCCTGGGAAGAAGCCGAAGCGGGAGCAACCATAACCGAACATCCGCGCGATTCCTTGCAACCTGCTTCAACGTGCCAGAAGGCACACATCACGCGGCCTCGATCAAAGCCGGCACGCCGAGTCGGCGTATCAGGCATGATGGAGATGTCAGACTCGTTCTGGCCGCCTTACAACACAACGATCATCCTGGAGCTGCTCTCATGAAACTGATCACCGCCGTCATCAAACCCTTCAAGCTCGACGAGGTGAAAGATGCCCTCAAGGCGGCAGGGATCGCCGGCATGACCGTTGGAGAGGTTCGTGGCTTCGGGCGCCAGGGCGGACACACCGAGACGTATCGCGGTGCCGAGTATCAGATCGACTTCGTTCCGAAGGTCGTGCTCGAGGCCGTCGTCGACGACAGCCAGGCCGACCTCGTCGTCGACACGATCGCCAAGGCGGCGGCGACGGGCAAGATCGGCGACGGCAAGATCTGGGTCACCGAGGTCGACCGCATCGTGCGGATCCGCACCGGCGAAGAGGGCCTCGACGCCGTCTGACACCCCCCTCCGGGTGGCAACCGGACAAACAAATCTGAAACGAGTGCATCCACGTGGCTGACTCGCTTCGTAGAGATGGATGTAACACATCCCCCTCACGAAGGAAACCTCCACAATGCGTAACCGCACCACCAAGTTCGCTGCGATCGCCAGCGCACTCGCACTCACCCTCGCCGCCTGCGGCGACGACGGGAGCGACGACGTCTCGGCAGCCGACGAACAAGAAATCGAAGCCTCCGCTGAGACAGGCACGATCGTCGATGTTGCTGTAGCTAACGGTTCGTTCACGACACTGGTCGCCGCCGTGCAGGCCGCCGGCCTGGTCGAGACCCTCTCAGGTCCGGGACCGTTCACGGTCTTCGCACCCACCGACGACGCATTCGCCGCCGCCCTCGACGCACTCGGCATCACCGCCGAAGAGCTGCTCGCCGACACCGACCTGCTGACCTCGATCCTGACCTACCACGTCATCGCCGGCGAAGTAGACGCCGCCACAGCGATCAGCCTGAACGGCCAGTCCACTGCCACCGTCAACGGCGCCGAGATCGCGATCAGCGTGGTCGACGGCAACGTCATGATCAACGACGCCACCGTCATCATCGCCGACGTCGCAGCCAGCAACGGCATCATCCACGCGATCGACTCCGTCCTGCTCCCCCCGGCAGGCTGAGAATCGAGTGAGCGGGCGCCGGTCGCAGGACCGGCGCCCGCTTGGTCACTCACCATGAGCAACGCTTCAACCCTCCAGACACTCCGCCAGGAAGCAGGCATCCGACGCCTGTACGATCGCTTGGTGCCCGCCGATACTCCAAGAGAGACCCCGGCAAGGCTGGACAAGGCGTTTGCGGCGGGTGAGGCCGATCTCGAGCAGGTCTACGACACGCATGGATCGCTCGTCTATGCGATCTGCCGAAAGGCACTCGACGAGCACGCTGCGCGAGAAGTCACGCAGGACGTGTTCGTCAGTGCGTGGCGAGGCCGGGACCAGTTCGACCCGGCTCGCGGAACGCTGGCCGGGTGGCTCGTCGGCATCACGAAGCGGCGGATCATCGATCACCTGCGGTCCGAGCGTCGCCACGCTGACAGGCGCAGCGACGAGCAGACCGACGCAGCGGATCAAACCGCCGAAACCAACGTGGTTCGAACCGCCGAGCGAATCGTGCTCGCCGAGGCGCTGCGTCAGCTCCCGCCTCGAACTCGCCAAATCATCGAACTCGCTTACCTGCAAGACCTAACCCACCACGACATCGCCCAGCGCACGGGAGTGCCGCTCGGAACGGTCAAGAGCGATATCCGACGAGGGCTGCTCCGGATTCGCGACCACATGGAGGCCACCAATGGCTGACGAACCTTCTCTCGACAACAACGACGATCTGGCCGACATCGAAGCGATGCTGCGCGACCTAGACGCCGATGAGCTCGAACTGGTCGCACCGCCCGCCGAGGTGTGGGTCGGCATCGAGAGCGCGCTCGACGCCGACCGAACTGCCGAGCCGGTCGCCAACATCGTGTCGATCTCCAGTCGCCGCAACCGGTGGATCGCTCCCGCGCTCGCGGTTGCTGCGGCTGCCGTGCTTGCCGTCGCCGGCATCGTGGTGTTCTCGGGACGCGGTTCCAGTACACCCGACGTGCTCGCCAGCGCTCAGCTGGCGTTCGATGCCGACCGGTTCGATCCCCTCGGCGAGAACGCCTCGGCGACGGTGTCTCTGATCGACGCCGACAACCGGCTCGAGCTCACGATCGACCAAGCCGACCTTCCCACCGACCTGTCCGAACCAGCCGATCTCGAGATCTGGCTGATCGAACCCGACGCGGACGGCAACGTCGTCGATCTGGTCTCGCTCGGTGTCGTGCATCCTGACGATGACGCCGAGACGTTCCCCGTGCCGGCCGGTTACGACCCCGCCGTCTACACGGTCGTCGACATCAGCGTCGAGCCCCGCGACGGCAACCACGACCACTCCGGTCGATCGATCCTGCGCGGCGCTCTGACTGACGCCTGATCGCCGCCGATCCGCACGCCCGGCCCGACTCGTCTACGCGCCGACAGCCATAGGATCGAGCTGCCAGGGCAGCTACAACACTTCAGGTTGTCGATCGACGACATCGGCGAAGGCGCGCACACCAACCTCTACAACACGAACTTGGCGGCCCTGCATCGCGGCGCCGCTTCGACCCGACAGACCCCGGAAACCCTGTTACACCCCCTGGCCATGATGGGGGCATGGAGATCGGTGCAGTGATCGAGCGGGTGCAGCGGGTTGCTGCCGTCCGCCGCGACGGTGTTGCCGATCGGGTCACGATTGAGTCGGCGCTGCGTGCGTCAGCCCAACTCAAGGCCTGGTTGGCTGCCGGCGATGCCGAACTCACCGGGCGGCTGGCTGCGCAGGTGTCGTTCCCGGAGAAGGCGATCGCTGATTGCACCCGATCCTCGCTGAACGACGCCGCAAAAGCGAAGGAACGGTCGGACACGTTGGACAAGGTGCCCGCGTTCGCGGGTGCCTTGGATGCTGCCGATGTCACACCCGCCCACATCGACGCGATCACGAGGGGCGGCAAGCCGCTCACCGATCGACAACGCAACGACTACTACGACCGAGTCGCCGCACTCGTCGACATCGCCACGTCCGCGTCAGTCGAAGAGTTCCGGAGACGGTTGGCATTCGAGGCCAGGGCGACCGAACGCGACGACGGGATGGCACGACTGGAGCGGCAGCGGCGCAACACTGCGTTGCGGGTGTGGACCGACAACGAGGGCATGTGGCGATTCGATGGCCGATTCGACCCGGTCACCGGTGTCCGACTCGACGCCCGCCTGGAAGCCGCGGTGCAAGCGTTGTTCGCCGAAGCGACACCGGACACGTGTCCAACAGATCCGATCTTGAAACAACGCCACCTGCGAGCGTTGGCACTCGGCCGACTGCTGTCAGGCGACGGCGCCGGTCGTCCGGGGCGACCCGAGTACATCGTGGTGGTCGACGGCACACAGTCCGACGGTGCTGGTGGTCCGGTCGTCGATTGGGGTATTCCGGTCGAGATCCCCACCCGAATCCTCGCTGAACTCGTTACTGACGGTGATGCGTATGCGGTGGTGGTGCGCAACGGGGTCGTGATCCACGCCGCCGGTCAACTCGATTTGGGCCGGTCGACGCGTTTGGCTAACCGGGCCCAACGCCGCGCCTTGCGTGGCTTGTACTCGACCTGTTCGATCCCCGGATGTTCGGTGCACTACAACCGTTGCAAGCTCCACCACATCATCTGGTGGCGTAACGGGGGCCGTACCGATCTCGCCAACCTGCTGCCGATCTGCGCCCACCATCACACCCGAGTTCACGACGCCGGCTGGAACCTGACCCTCGGGCCAAACCGTGAACTCACCATCCGCTTCCCCGACGGCACCATCCGAAACACCGGCCCGCCCAACCGCCAAGCCGCCTGAACAGCGGCGTGATGGTCGGCGCTACGCACCATGCCAAGTACCACGCCGAACCAACCACCAGCTCCTGTTGACCGATTCGCAACGTGGCACCTTGGCACGTCCCGGTGTTACCCGAGCGCAAAGGCCAAGGGGCCGCTGCGACAGTGCGCTGCCTGGAGTTTGGCGAGTACGACCGAGAGTGCATTCACCCATGACAGAAGGCCGCCGCGTCGAGCCTGGTTCTGGTGTCCTTCACAAGTCGTTGAGCGCCCGAGGTCGATTCCGTGCCTGGCAACCGTCGAAGCTGAGGAAGCGTCCCCCTATCCCGACCGTCCGTGTTACGCAGCACACCCGCGGGTGGCCTACGGTTCTGCCCCATGACCGCGACCGATGCCGGGGCCCCGCCAAAGAAGCAACGTTGGACAGCGCAGTGGAAGGAGCTGTACAGCGAGGTCATCACGACCGGCCTGTGCACCGGCTGTGCAGGGTGTGTGGTGACCTGCCCCCACGACGTGATCGGATACGAGCACGAAGAGGGCAAGTACATCCCGTTCCACCTCGAACAAGAGCTCGGCCTCGACAACTGCATCCATGGCGAAAAGGGTTGCACCACCTGCACTCGCGCATGCCCCCGATTCGGGGCATGGGAGCCATCGGCCGACATGCACCTGTTCGGGCGCACCCGCCAGCCCGACGAAATGGCCGGCATCTGGCGCCAGTTGTATCTCACCCGGGCCAGCGACGACATGGTCCACAAGATGGGTCAGGACGGCGGCCTCGTATCGGCGATGCTGATCTGGCTGCGCGAACACGACTACATCGATGCCGCCCTCGTGTCGGGAGTCGAGAACGACGATGCCTGGAAGGCCAAGCCCGTCGTCGTGGTGACCAAGGAAGAAATCCTCGCCACCGCCGGCAGCCGCTATACCTACTGCGCCAATCCGATGGCGCTACCGGAGGCAAAAGAGCGTGGACTCGATCGGCTCGCCCTGGTCGGGATGGGCTGCCAAACATCGTCGCCGCCGACGATGTGGGATCGCAAGGCCGGCAAGGTGTCCAAGCCGTTCCAGTTCAACATCGGGTTGTTGTGTTCGAAAACCTTCGACGACGCGATCTTCACCGAGCTGTTCGAGGCCAAGTACGGCCTGAAGAAACAGGACATCGTGAAGATGAACATCAAGGGTGTCTTCCAGATCTGGATGAAGGACGGCTCGTACCACGAGGTCAACCTCAAAGAGTGCCACGCCTGGACCCGCAAGGGTTGCACGCACTGTCCCGACTTCGCCGCCGAACACGCCGACGTCTCGACCGGCGGGATCGGCGAAGACAACGACTGGACACTGACGATCGTACGAACCGAGCTCGGTGAGGAAGTGATCGAGCGGATGATCGCCGACGGTTCGATCATCGCTAAGCCGGCCCAGACCGACGAAACGGCGATGCGTCTGCTGCGCCTACTTTCGATTGTCAGCCGCCGCCGCTGGCCACAAGACGCCGACCCCAACCCGGCCGTCGGCGTGCCGCCCCCCAAGAAGAAGGCTGCCGCCGAGCCAGCGCCGGCACCCGCCGATTAAAGCGTCTCTGTTCGCCAAGATCCTCACGGCGGCGGTGGCAGATTGCCGGCGAAGACTTCACGAGCCGGATCAGGCGGCGACGACGCCGGCGACGCCTACCAGCACAACCAACAACCCAAACAGCTGTGGGCGGCTCACCGTGTCGCCATAGAAGGCACGGCCGATCGCAATCGTGACTGCTGGGAACATCGAAGCAGTCACCACTGCGGGTGTCGTGTCAGCCTGCACACCGAATAGATAGAACACGGTCGACATCGCAGCAAAAGCACCTGCCACCAGCACCGCCAGTCGCATGCCGCCGAGCGTGGGAACACCGCCCGTCGAGCGGACTGCAACGGCGACCATCAAAACAAACGCGGTCGCCCGTTGCGCCAAGGCCGGCCATGCGCCACTCGCCTCCGATACCTCGATCATGATCGATAGACCCACCCCGTAGCCCAGCCCGCTGACCAGGGCCCAGCGCGAACCTACGGCCACGTGTGCGACCCGACCTCCGCCGACGGTGATCAGCAAGAGACCACCGATCGCGACCACGGCGCCAGCGACCGACCACCCCGACACCGCGGCACCGCGGCCGACGGCGTAGGTGAATGGCACTACCGCGCTAAGGGTCGCAACAATCGGGGAGACTACGGTCGACGTCGAGCGAGCGAGACCGCCGAAGTAGCAGCCAAGTCCGACACCGAAACCCAGGCCCGACACGGCGCCGATCAGCACGTCGCCAAGATCGAAGGTGCTGCTGATCACCAACAGGGTCGCTGCGGAGACGACCGCTGCCACCGCTTGTATGGCCATCACGGTGGCCACCGCCCCGCGGGCAGCGACGACACGTCGGCCGAACAGATCCGACAGCCCGATGCACAATGCCGTCAGTGCGCCGAACAAGGCCCCCATCAGCGGACGATCGACTCATTCTGTCGCCGTTGCATCGCCGCAGCCTACGGCCGGAGCTTCGGACAGTTCGGCGTCGGGGAGCGGCGCCAAAGGCGATCAGTTGCAGGAAGCCAGAGCGTTTTCGAATTCCTTGAGGATTCCGATTGCCAGCTCGTTACCGCTGGCGGCCTTGGTCGCCACATCGTCGAAGTCTTTGAAGCCAAGGGCTTGATCTTCGGTGAGGCTGAAATCGACGACCTCGGCGTGCATGCAGGCCTTGACGTCGGCGCTGACGTCGAGCGTGTCGATCACCTCGTTCGCCAGTTCCTTGGCGGGCGGAGCCGAGGCGCCACACGCGCTCAGCACGCTGAAGGCAACAACGACCACAGGAAGGAACGAACGGCGAAGACTCACAGTGCGTTGAGGTTATCGGCGCGAGGCGCAATGCCGCAGCTACGGGTATCCGGGCAGATCCCCGAACGTGCGACTTCCGACATCAGTGCGTTTTCGTTCCGCTGGCCAGCCAGCATGATGGAAGGCGTGATTCGCATCGGTTTGCTCCGCATGGCAGAACTGCCAGATGCCGCGCTCAGCGTGGCGGGCCCAATGGCCGGCCTTTACCAACAACTGTTTCGCGGCCACGCCGTCGAAGTGCTCGACGTGCCAGTGCACGAGGGAGCAACGCCGGCATCGCTCGCCGACTGTGACGGCTGGATGATCAGTGGCAGCCCGGCATCGGTCTACGACGACCACGACTGGATCCGCACGGGTGAGGAGATCGTGCGCGCCGCCCACGCCGAAGAACGTCCATTGATCGGGATCTGCTTCGGACATCAACTGATCGCACAGGCGCTCGGTGGCCGGGTCGAAAAGTCGGCAGCCGGCTGGGGTATCGGGGCTCGGGTGTACGACGTCGTACGGCCGGTCCCGTTTTTCGATAACCGCACCATCACGTTGCTGGCCTCGCACCAGGATCAGGTCGTCGAGGTTCCGACCGACGCAACCATCTGGAGCACATCCGACTACTGCCTCGTCGCCGGCTTCACTATCGGTGAACGGACCATCACGGTGCAGGGTCACCCCGAGTACTCACCCGAACTGGTGGCCGCCCTGTACGAAAGCCGTCGTCAGCGAATCGGTGACGACGCCGTCGAGGTGGCCTTGGCGACGCTCACGACGCCGCTCTCGAACGACGCGTTCGCCGACGCCATCGTTCGCCTGATCGCCCGCTGACCGTCAGCTGAC
>CALFRK010000030.1 GCA_937919625.1 uncultured Ilumatobacter sp. | reverse complement strand
CGCTGCCCCCGCCGCTGCCGCTGCCCCCGCCCCGGCTGCTGCCGCACCGGCTCAGGCGCCTGCTGGCGTCGCAACACCGCTGCCGGTCGCCGGCGAGCGTGACACCACAGTGCGCTTGTCGAAGATCCGTCGACTCACCGGTGACCACATGGTGATGAGCAAGTCCACTTCCCCGCACGCCTTCAGTGTGGTCGAGGTCGACTTTGCCAACGTTGACGTAGCTCGCGGCCAGTTCAAGGCCGAGTTCAGGGCGACCGAGGGGTTCAGCCTCACCTACCTACCGTTCATCACCAGGGCGATCGTCGATGGGTTGCACGAGTTCCCACATATGAATGCCAGCGTGGGCGACAATCAGCTGGTCGTGCACAACTACATCGACCTCGGGATCGCCGTCGACCTCAACTATGAGGGTTTGCTGGCGCCGGTGATCCGCAGCGCCGAGACCAAGCGGCTACGGGCGATCGCTCACGAGATCAGCGATCTCGCCAACCGGGCCCGCTCGCGCAAGCTCAATCCCGACGAGATCTCCGGCGGCACGTTCACGATCTCCAACAACGGCTCGGCCGGCTCTGTGCTTACGATGCCGATCATCAATCAGCCGCAGGTTGGCATCATCTCGACAGATGCGATCGTGCGCAGGCCGGTCGTCGTCAATGCCGGCGGCGGCGCGGAAGCAATCGCAATCCATCCGGTCGGCAACCTGGCCATGGCTTGGGACCACCGCGCCTTCGACGGCGCCTATGCCGCCGGATTCCTCAAGCGGATCAAGGAGATCCTCGAAACCCGCGATTGGGTCGCCGAGTTCTGATGTCGCTCGGTTCCCCGCTTCGGATCAGATGGCTGGGCAGGGTGCCGTACCGCGAGGCGCTGGCGGTGCAACAGGCGTTGTTCGATCACGGTCGCCAACAGCACCTGCTGTTGCTCGAGCACGATCATGTCTTCACCTACGGGCGGCACGCCGATCTCGACAACAATCTGCGCTGCAATCCGGCCGATGTCGGCGCTGACTTTGTTGCTGTCAAGCGTGGCGGCGATATCACCTATCACGGTCCTGGTCAGCTGGTCGGCTATCCGATCCTCTCGCTGCCGAATGTCAAGGGATCGCTCGAACATGTGCGAGCTGTCGAGGATCTGCTGATCGACACACTCGCCGAGCTAGGGCTCGACGAGGCCGGTCGTCTGCCCGAATACCCCGGCGTGTGGGTCGATGCCGCCGGAAAGAACCCCCGCAAGATCGCCGCGATCGGCGTGCGTCTGGCGCGGGGCCGCACGATGCATGGGTTCGCCCTCAACATCACGACCGACATGGCCTTCATGCGTCAGCACATCGTGGCGTGCGGGATCGCAGACCTGCCTGTTACGTCGCTGGCCGAAGAGGGCATCGAGGCAACCATGCAGCAGGTCGTCGACATAGTCGCTCGGCTGGCAACGCAGCGTTGGGGTGGGCCCGCTGCAGAGCGACAAGACGTGGTCTGGCAGCAACGTCCAGACGACCTCTCACCTTTCTCGCGCGGCGACGGGCCGGGTGCGGCGATCACCCTCGGGCCACCACGTTCGCGGGGCCGCCTCGAACAGGCCGGGGTGACCGCCGGATTGTCGATCGAATCACGCAAGCCCGAGTGGCTGCGGCCCAAGGTGCGCCTGGGTCCCGAGGTGATGCAGCTCAAGAAGACAATCCGCGAACTCGATTTGGTCACCGTGTGCGAAGACGCCGGGTGCCCCAACCTGTCCGATTGCTGGGCTGACGGCACGGCGACGTTCATGGTGCTGGGCGAGCGTTGCACGCGGGCCTGTGGGTTCTGTTTGGTCGACACGCGCAAGCCACTCGAACCTGCCGCCGACGAACCAGAACGGATTGCCGAGGCAATCGAGCGGCTAGGTCTCGATCATGCCGTGCTCACGATGGTTGCCCGCGACGATCTCGACGACGGGGGAATGACCCATGTCGCTGCATGTGTCACGGCGATCAGGGCGCTGTGCCCGAACAGCCGAGTCGAGACGCTGATTTCCGACGCCAGGGGTTCGCTGGCGTCGTTGCAGCACCTGTTCGACGTGCGACCCGACGTGCTCAACCACAATCTCGAAACGGTGGCCAGGCTGCAGCGGGCCATGCGCCCTTCGGCCGGCTATGCCCGCAGTCTGTCGGTGCTTGCCCACGCCAAGGCAGCTGGCCTGATCACAAAGTCGAGTGTGATGGTCGGCGTCGGCGAGACCGACGCCGAGCTGGTCGGTGCCCTCGCTGATCTGGCTGAAATCGGTTGTGACATCGTCACGATCGGCCAGTACCTGCGCCCCACCTCGCATCATCTGCCGATCGCACGCTGGGTCGAACCACACGAGTTCGAGCGCTGGAAGCAGATTGGCGAAGCATTCGGGATCGGCCACGTCGAGGCCAGCCCGCTGACGCGATCGAGCTATCACGCAAAACATGCCGCCGAACAGGTCATGCCTGTCTCGATGGTCTCGTGATGGCCGGCTGACTGCGCTCAGGTTTCGAGCGGCATCAGCCGCCCACCGGTCGCTTGTACCGACGAAAGCCTCTAGCTCCGAATCGAACCAGGCTCTTACGGTGAACGGATGACACAAGCGCTGCCAGTCCTCATTCAAGGTGGAATGGGGGTGGCCGTTTCGGACTGGCGATTGGCTCTCGCCGTATCCGAGGCAGGACATCTCGGCGTCGTCTCTGGAACTGCGCTCGACACGGTCATGATTCGACGCCTGCAGTTGGGTGACGATGGTGGGCATATCAGACGCGCTCTCGCCGCCTTCCCCGTCGCTGAGGCCGCCGAATCGATCGTCGAGCGATATTTTGTGGCAGGCGGCAAACAGGCTGATCAAAGGTTCAGCCGAACATCGATGAGACGCGAGAAGCCGTCGAGACATCTCGAGGACCTTCTCGTCGCTGCGAATTTTGTCGAGGTGTATCTGGCCAAGCAGGGCCATGGTGGCCAGGTCGGGATCAACTATCTCGAAAAGTTGCAGGCCGCGACGCTACCTTCCCTCTACGGAGCGATGCTGGCCGGCGTCGACTATGTCCTCATGGGAGCAGGCATTCCAAGGGCGATCCCAGCCGTGCTGGACCGGTTGGCAAAGGGCCTACCGGTCGAGTTGAAGCTCGATGTCAAGGGGGCCGGCAGCGACGATGAGTTCCGCGCCCGGTTCGACCCGGCGGCAGCGATGAGGGGCTGCGTCCCACCGGTGACACGGCCGGCGTTTTTGGCCATCGTTTCGTCGCATGTGTTGGCTTCAATGCTGGCAGGCAAGCTCGAGTCGCCGGTTGACGGGTTCATTGTCGAGGAGTCGTCTGCGGGCGGTCACAACGCGCCACCACGCGGGAAGCTTCAACTGAATGAGGCGGGAGAGCCGATCTACGGTGACCGCGATCTGCCCGATCTCGCAGCCATCCGCCAGCTCGGCCTTCCGTTCTGGCTGGCCGGGGGCCGTGCAGACGCCGAGCAGGTTCGCCAAGCGTTGGAGTTGGGTGCAGCGGGTGTCCAGGTCGGCACAGCGTTTGCCTACTGCGAGGAGTCGGGCTTTGACCCCGACGTAAAGCGCAGGGTCTTGGAACTTAGCCGGCAATCCAAAGCGCAGGTCTTCACTGACCCGCTGGCATCACCATCGGGCTTTCCCTTCAAGGTTGTCGAGCTGGAAGGCACGCTCTCAGACGCGGACGTGTACGAACACAGGACACGCGAACCCTGTGAGTTGGGGTATCTCCGCACCGCCTATCGAACCGACGACGGCAACATCGGCTGGCGGTGTCCGTCAGAACCCGTTCAGGATTATGTACGCAAGGGTGGAGCGCCCGAGGACACGGCCGGTCGAAAGTGTGTGTGCGGCGGTCTCTTGGCCACCGTCGGGCTCGGTCAGATCCAGCACCAAGGCGCCAAAGAGCCGGCCTTGGTCACCTCCGGTGACCAGGTGAGCGATATCGCTCGGTTCCTGCCGCCGGGCGCCGATACGTATCGAGCCATAGACGTCATTCGCCAACTGTTGCCAGAGGGGTAACTGCCGGAGCGGTATTTGGTGGTATCAGATGACTGGGTGGCGAAGTGGCACCACAGTAAGGCGATGCGCGGTGTGGCGAACGTTCGAGCGGGAGACCCGACCGGTCTGCACCCAACTCGCCACGAAGCCAACCACTATCACAGTGAGCACCAGAGCTGTACGTGACGCTCCGCCGACCGTGCCGATACCGAGCGCGATGGTCGCTGCGACCACGCTCAACACCACCGCCAGCTTGACCGCCGCCTCAAAAACGTCCCGCCTGAGTTCCATACGACCGTTGTAGCCGCGCCGGACGCACACGCGTCGGAAATATTCGCGACCGCGCGCAAAATACGCGCGTGTCGTCATCGAACGGTCACAGGTGTCACAGAATCGCGACTTCTTGACGAAACCCATAAACGACAGTTCCGGCATTCAGCGAACTGGGTGCCAGCGTCTATTGTCGCTCTGTATGACACGCCGGGCCACGATTACCGGGTGGGGCAAGTGTTTGCCCCCGGTGAAATTGACCAATGCCGACCTCGAACATCTTGTCGACACCGATGACCGGTGGATCGTCGAGCGAACCGGGATCAAGTCGCGCAGCATCAACCATATGCAGACCACCGATATGGCGGAGGTGGCCGCCCTCCATGCCCTTGCCGCGGCGGGGCTCGAGGCAACCGACATCGATCTCATCATCATGGCCACGGTGAGTCCGGAGATCACGTGTCCCAGTAATGCGTGCCACCTGCAAGCCAGGTTGGGCGCCGTCAATGCTGCCGCGTTCGACCTGAACGCCGCCTGTTCAGGTTTCGTGTACGCGGCGATCACCGCCTCGTCGATGATCGCCTCCGGCGTCAAGCAGCGAGTGCTGGTGGTCGGCGCCGAGCAACTGCATTGGGTGATGGACTATTGGGATCGCAATACATGCATTTTGTTCGGCGACGGAGCCGGGGCGGCGATCTTCGAGTCGTCCACAAACGGCGACGGCATGCTGGGCGCCGATCTTGGTGCCGATGGCCCGGCTGGCTCGACGATGGTGATCGAATCGCTTGGCACCCGCTACAACTTGATCGAAGGCCGTGACCCAGCAACCTCGCGCCTGCATTTTGAAGGCAAGGCGGTGTTCAAGATCGCGGTTCAGGGTATAGCGGCCTCGGTCAGGCAGGCGCTCGATCAAGCCGGCGTCAGCGCTGACGACGTCAACCTTGTCGTCCCGCATCAGGCCAACGAGCGCATCATCAATGCTGCCGCCAGGCGGCTTGGGATCGGGCTCGACCGGGTGATGATCAATATTGCCGATCACGGCAACACTGCAGCAGCATCGGTTCCGATGGCCTTGTGCGATGCGGCCAACACTGGTCGCATAACGCCCGGCGACTTGGTTGTGATGACCGCCTTTGGCGGTGGAGTCACATGGGCCAGCGCTGTGTTTCGCTGGGGCCAACGCGTGACCGCCGTCGGCACATCTGACGCTGCTTTGCCGCCGACCGACGCAACGGTCTTCGAGCTGCTGGCTGCGAACCGCGAGTTCTTCGCTCCGCTGCAC
Organism: uncultured Ilumatobacter sp.; assembly: GCA_937919625.1. GTDB lineage: Bacteria > Actinomycetota > Acidimicrobiia > Acidimicrobiales > Ilumatobacteraceae > Ilumatobacter. The sequence continues at coordinate 9,887 of CALFRK010000030.1, read as the reverse complement.
TCGGGCGACGCCTGAAACTTCTTGCGTCGGCGCGTAATCGCGACCGGGGTCGTGACGTCGTAGGGGTGTAACCACCCCTACGAAAGGAACGTCATGAAACGAATGATGCATTTCTCGGCGGCTGCGGCCGTCACGCTCGCACTCGCTGGTCCAATGGTCGTCTCCGCCGCTGCGAGAGAGCCGATCCCCGGCGACAGTGCTCTCGACGCGCCGCTGCTAGCTGTCGCTCGCCGGCTCGAGCCGATCCGTCTGAAGTGCGAGGTTCGTAGCACGGATACGGGCTCAGTGGTGGCCTGCGAGTGGAGCGAACCGACCTCGAACCAGGCCGTGGCCGTCAGACTGTTCCGGCACGATCCGGCCGTCGACCCGCACCGGATGGTGGTCTATCGCTCGGAGAACTTGGCCGAGACGCATTTCACCGATACCGAGGTTCGGGAGGGACATCGTTACGCCTACGCCGTGCAGGCGTACGACGCCAACGGGCGCGTGGTCGGCCGCAGTCGAGCCGAATGGGTCAGCATCCCGCACGTGAGCGACCACGCGGTCGAGGTCTTGGAGTTGGTGTGCGGCTTGGGGGATTTCGGGGGGTGGATCGGGTGTGAGTGGAGCCAACCCGTGAGCCGCGATGCGGCGGTGGTGTCGTTGTGGCGTTCGGTCGATGGCGGTGAGCGTGAGGTTGTCCAACAGTTCCGCCCGAAGGGCCCGAACGCCTATCGTGACTCCGTGCCGGTTGGAGCTCACCATGTGAGCTATGTCGTGATCGTCACCTCGGGCACGGACCGTGTGGTTGGTCGTAGCCGCGCCGTGACCGTCCGGGTCCCCCAGATCGATGCTGGCCCGGTGGATACTCGTCCGGTGGATACTCGTCCGGTAGGGGTCGACTCGCTCTGACGAACGTAAGGGGTTCCGACCGGCCCCGACCGGCGGCGAGCGCCACACTGTCGGAAACGCTCGACGATGTGGCCCTCGCCCGCCGCGCCCACGCCGAACCCGAACTCTTCACCGTGTTGTTCCGCCGTCACGTTCACGATGTCCACCGCTTCATTCGCCGACGGACCGGCCACGACATGCTCGCCGACGATCTCACTGCCATGACCTTCGAACGATGCTGGGTGGCGCTGCCGGGCTTCCGACCCCATGGTGACTCGTTGCGACCGTGGTTGATGCGAATCGCCGCCAACGAGGTGGCGAGCCACTACCGATCTGAGTCACGACGACGACGACGCGAACAACTGGTGGTCCTTCGTGATCAACCCCTCATTACTGGCGACGAGCCCGATCTGCCCGACACGCAACTCGTCGAGGCTATTGCCTCGCTGGACGAGCGTCACCAGACGGTGCTGTCGTTGCGGTTTCTCGCCGACCTCAGCACCGAAGAGGCAGCGCAAGCGATGGACGTGGGTCGACGTCACTTCGCGGTCATGCAATACCGGGCACTCGCTGCCCTTCGAGGCCAACTGAAAGGAGCAGACGATGTCTGATGACGATCAGGTGATCCGGCGGCTCGAAGCACTCGGCCACAGCGATCAGGAATTACCGACAGCTGAACGGTTGGCCTCGATCGAGGCCACATTGGTCGGACGGATCGGCCTCGTCGAACGGTCTCCCGAAGGCGAATTCTCTTTACGTCGCGCGGCGCCAGTCCTGCTGGCGGTAGCGGCGCTACTGATCTTGTTCGTATTCGCCGCCGCCTGGTTCGGCGGTGACGCATCTCTCACAGTGCAGGCTGCCGACGGATCCGTCGTGATCGAGCTGCCCGACGGTCGCTCGGTCAACGCCTCCGTTGGCCTCGACCTACCTGACGGTTCATTCGTCGATGTTGCCGAGGGGGCATCAGTGAAACTAGGCGACGACCTTCTCGGCCCCGGTCGGTACTTCGTTCGCGATGGTCGCGCCACCCCGAACTTGCCAATCGTCGACACACCGAGCAGCACGACCACGACCCCGCTACGGGTGATCGAGGACAACGGTCCTATTGAAGGCGACGACGTCCATCCGATCGATCGCACCTCACCGGTCCCGACCTCGACTGCACCGGTTCGGCCCACGACGACGGTGCTTGTCACCCCGCCGCCGCGTACGACGTTGTCCGACCGTGCGAGCGACACCACGCTGCCGGCCCCCCCGACAACGACTACTCCTGTGCGCCGAACCACGACGAGCGTCGGCGACCTCGTCAATCCGACCACGACAACGACCAGCACCTCGATACCGACAGATAGCAGGCGTGACGGAATAGTGGGGTGAGGCGTTCGGGTTAGCCGAACATGCGAAGCTGGCTCGATGCGTTCGATTCCGATGACACCGAGCACGGCTGATCTGTGTACGTCATGTCCGAAACGGGGTGGCGGCCAATGAGCGATGAGGTCAGTGGCGACGCCGCATTCGAACGCTATGTGTTGCCAGAGGTTGAGGTGATGTTGCGCGTCGCCCGGTCGCTGACCCGTCACCAGGCCGACGCCGAAGACCTGGTTCAGGACACCTTGATTCGCGCCTACAAGGCGATCGACCGGTTCGATGGCCGCTACCCGCGGGCGTGGCTGCTCACGATCCTTCGCAACACGCACATCAATCGCAATCGGCGTCGTCGGCCCGAACTGCTGCACGATCCCGATGTTCAGCTTGAACGCGCATCCCAGTCTCTATCCGAGGATGAGGCGTCGCGGCCCGATCGATTCATCGACCTCGAGTTCGACGCAGAGGTCGAGTCGGCACTGCAATCGCTCAGCTCGACGTTTGGCGAAGTGATCGAACTGGTCGACATCAATGGGCTCACCTACGCCGAGGCCGCCGAAGTGCTCGACGTTCCGGTCGGCACCGTGATGAGCCGGCTACACCGAGGTCGTAAGAAGATTCGAGAGCATCTTCGTCAAACCGGCGTCGCTCCGACGTACCGAGACCTGGAAACCGGGAGGTCCCAATGATTCGCTCGATATTGCGCAGGATGACTGGCGGTCGTTGGCCGGGGCTTCGCCCTGGCGAGCAGCTGTCGTGCCCGGAGGTTGGCCGTTCGCTGCAGCGCTTCCTAGACGGCGAACTTCCCGACGACGTAGAGGTCGAGTCGCTCGCGGCTCATCTCGAGGAGTGCAAGCGTTGTGGGCTCGAGGCCGATGTTTATCGACGGATCAAGGATGCCATCGAGCATCGTCGGGCCGACGTCCCTGAAGAATCGGTGCAGCGGTTGCGCGAGTTTGGGCAGCGGCTCGCAGAGGGAGCGTAGACGCCTGGCTGCTAGCCGACCGTCAGCCGAAACGAACGGCGACCTGGGCGAGAATCGTGCCTTCTTCAGGCGAGACGGCCTCGTCGACGCCGGCAACCTCGCGGGCCGCCGAAAACAGTGCTCGGCGCAGTACGTGGCTGTGAATCCGGCTGTCGATGTCGTCGATCAACTCGATCACGGTGTCGGTGGCGATCGCGTCCTGTGCGCGTGTGACGGCGGGGCCGAGGTACTTCTCGAAGGTGAAGTCGCCGTCGCGCCAATCGTCGGAGATCTCGCGGATGGCGTCGACCTCGGATTGTTCGAGGTTGTGGTCGGCGGCCATCACGAGCGCCAGCAGCTCGAGCGCCGCCGTGTGCTCGAGGTTGGCCGTGGCATGCACCGCGACACCTTGGTACAGCTCGAGTAAGCGATCGTTCACCTTTCAGACAGTACTCAGTTGGCGGCCGGCGGGTGTGTTCCGGGCGTGAGTGTGTGGCCCAAGAACTCGATCGGGTGCCGCGGATGAGCGCTCGCCGCGGCGCTGAGCGAGATCCGCTCGGCCGGAGTCGTTGAACCTGGCGCTTACGATCGGTTGACGATCGTGCTGGCGATCTCGACGAGGTCCTGTTTGGACCGACCCTCGAAAAGTTCGTCGCAGAGTTCGCCGTAGGCGGCGCACAGATCGTTGCACGCTGGGCCAGTGATCAGCTGGTCGGCGATGTCGAACAGGATGTTGTTCTCTTTTCCTATGTGGGCCGTGATCAGCTCGACAAAGTCGGCTGCGGCGTTTGTGAGGCTCGCATCGGCGGCGGTTTCCCCGGCTTGGGCTGCGGGCAGCGAGGCACCCATGGTGCGCACCATCGCCCGGCCCTCTTCGTGCTCGTGGAGCATGACTGCCACAGGCCCCGCCTGTTCGGGTAGCCCATGGGCCGCCAACGCCGGAAACAGAAGGTCTTCCTCCTTGCCATGATGACATGCATCGGCATACAAGCGGAAGAAGGTGATGCACCGGCTCACCGTGTCGTAGTCGAGTGGTTCGTCTGGTTGACCGGCCAGCATTTCAGCAAGAGCGCCGGCGACCTCGAGGATCAACTCGTGCTCTTGTCGGAGGAGCGCTGTGGGCGTTGTGTGATCGTCGGAAGCCATGAGAAGAGAACCTAGACCGCCGCAACAATTTTTGTTCTGACCATTGACAACGCCGTCTTGTTTCTTCAGACTGAAACCGACCGGTCAGTCGGTCGGTTTATCAATTAGGTACCCGGTGAGCGTGATGAATCCTTCAACGACAGCTACTCCAACCAAGTCAGAGGCCACTGCGGCCCGGATCATCGCCGTTGCGAGAACCCTGTTTGTCTCCCGCAATTACGCCGACGTGACGACCGACATGATCGCCCAGGCGGCCGACGTCACCAAAGGCGGTCTGTATCACCACTTCGCCAGCAAGGAGCAGCTCTACGTGGCGATGATGGTCGGTGATCTCGAGAGCAAGCGGCAGCTCTTCCAACAGGCCGTAGCTGCGCCTGGCACATGCCGCCAGCGGCTTGCCAAGCTGACCAACGACTTTCTCGAACTTCCCCACGAGGAGCGCGAGGTCACCCAGCTCGTTCGCCGAGACATCAACACATTCTCTGGCGCCGAGCGGGACAGTCTCGTGCGTGCCTATCAGCGAGCTCTTCCCGAACAAATCGAAGCAATCATCGTCGACGGAATCAGTGACGGCGAGCTGACCCCCGCAGACGCTCGAATCCTGTCCTGGTCATTTGTCGCCCTGGTCGAAGTGGTGATCGGGGAGTACGCAGAGCGTCTGCTAGGTAGCACCGAGGCCTGCCTGAACCATGTTCTCGACCACTTTTTCGACGGAGCCGCGGCTCAGCCACCTGGAGGAAACAGATGACGATGACAACAATCAGGGTGTTTGACGAATGGCGTGACAAGTCGCTCGAGGATGCGTTGCTCGAGTGTCGTGACCAAGTCGAATCCCCGGAGTTCGAGACGGTTCAGCGCTGGCGCGACGCCGGGGGAAAGGTAGCCGGCCACTTCCAGGTCTACTTCCCCGAAGAGATCATTCACGCAGCCGGCATGCTGCCCTTCAAGGTTCGAGGTGCACCAGTCGAACCCGACCGGGCTGATTCGCACTTTGGCTCATACCTCTGTTCGATCCTGAAGACATCGATGGAGCTGGCGATGAGTGGACGTGTCGAACTCGACTTGTTCATCTCGCACCCGATCTGCGATGCGGCCCGAAATCTGGCCGCGATCTGGGGCCGCAACTTCGACTACCCGAGCCAGATCTTGTACCTGCCCCAAAATCCTAACTCGGCCGGAAGCGTGGAGTATCTACTCCACGAATACGACCGGATGCGAAGGGTTATCGAGGAGGTCGCCGACTGCCAGATCACCCCGTCGGCACTCGCCAACTCGATCACCGTCTTCAACACGAATCGTCGGCTGTTGCGTGAGCTTTATGACATCAAACGCGAGACCCCCTGGCTGATCGCGGCCGAGGACGCATACGCATTGGTGTCGCTGGCCGGGATGATGCCCCGCGAGGAACACAACGAACTGTTAGCGACATTGCTGCCCATGATCAGAGAGCGCACCAACAAGGCCGAAGACCGGGTTCGCATCGTTTTCGAGGGGGGGTTCTGCGAACAGCCTCCGTTCGATCTGATCAGGATGCTTGGTCGCATTTGTTATCTGGTCGATGACGACTTCCTGATCGGCCTGCGCTGGATCACCCAGGATGTTGCGGTCGACGGTGACCCTCTCCGCAACCTGGCCGAGGCATACGTCGAGGATTCCTCGTACAGCTCGGTGCAACACGATCTACGCAAGCCGAAAGAGACGATGCTCATCAACCGGATCCGGGGCGCCAAGGCCGATGCCACGATCTTGGCGGCCGCCAAGATGTGTGAACCCGGCCTCGAGGAACAGGTCACCTATACCCACGCCCTCGACGCCGAGCAGATCGCTTACTTCGTCACCGAATTCGAAGAGAACATGACCTCGTTCGACAGCCTCGAGTTGCAGGTCGAAACGTTTGTCGAGCACTTGCTGTTCGCATGATTGCACTCACTACAGGGAGGTGTGTATGACCACGCTGGAAGACACAAATGATTTGATCGGGCGAGGCAACCGCGAAGGCGCGGCCCTGTTCCGCGAATGGTTTGCCGAACTCGGACAAACCGCCGCCGCCGGCGGGCAGGCTGCGTATGTCTTCGTGATGGGAAGCACCAATGAGATCCTGAAGACCTTTGATCTCCCAGTTGTCTTTCCCGAGATCACATCGCTGCAGACCGCGGTCCGCCGGGTTGCCCACGAGCTCCTCGACGAAGCCGAGGACTATGGGTACTCACCGGATATCTGTGGCTATGTCAAAGCTGACGTCGCCGTGCAGCTGCGGGGTGGAAAGCATCCAATGGGGCAGCTGCCGTCGCCGACCATCTCGGTGCTCACCAACGCCTGCAACACCTACATCAAATGGGGTGAGATCTGGGAGCGGATGTATGGCACGCCGATGTTCACGATCGATGTCCCCGGCACACGCCAGGCCGGCACACAGACCTTCAGTGGCAACTCCGACTTCGAGGCCGATCGGCGCTACGTCGAGACCCAGCTCGGTGAACTGATCTCGTTGTGCGAGAACGTCACGGGCAAGAGCTTCGACATCGACAAGTTTCGTGAAGTTCTCGGCCACGCCAACACTATGAGTCGTTGCTGGAATCGGGTCCTCGAACTCAACGCCGCACGACCTGCACTGTTCAACGCCGTCACCGATGGAACGATCTTTCTCGGCGTCGCCAACGCGTTCAGGGGAACCGAGGCAGGGGCGCTCTACTTCGAACGACTCGTCGAGGAGCTCGAGTACAAGGCGGCCAACAACATCGGTCAGACCATCGAGGAGAAGTATCGGCTGCTCTTCGTGGGGGTCCCGTGTTATCCGATCTTTCGGCGGTTCAACGAGCTGTTCAGCGAGTGGGGTGGAACCTTCGTCAACTCCACCTACCTGTGGTTCGCCTCAGGGGGCACCAATCGCGGGTTTCAGTACGACCTTGCCGACCCGCTGGCCAGCCTGGCCGAGGGGATGCTGCTCTCGGTTCGTGACGCCATGGACTCTATGTTTTATCAAGACGTGGCGGTCGCCGAGATGGCCAAAGACTTCAACATCGACGGCGTCATCTATCACCCGATCAAGAGCTGTCGAACCGTCTCGACGGGGCTGGCCGACGGGCGCCGACAGATGACCAAAGACCTCGACATCCCGAGCCTCTTCATCGAGTCCGACATGATGGATAGACGGGTTGTCTCCGAAGCGCAGATGAAGAACCGGATCGACGCCTTCTTCGAAGGTTTGGCAACCCGTCGCCAGCATGCGGCGGTCGCGACATCAGGATCGCAGGGGAGGTAATCGCCGTGGCGTATGCAGCAGGGGTCGACGTCGGCTCGACACAAACCAAAGCAGTCGTCATAGACGAGCACCGAAACATCGTCGGTCGGTCGCTGATCGACACGGGCGCCAACGTCGTCAAGGCGGCCGAGTCCTCGTTCGTTGCAGCCCTCGCCCAGGGGGGTATCGACGAAGAAGAGGTCGAATATGTGATCGGCACCGGCTACGGCCGCTATCGCGTCACATTCGGCAATAGCCAGATCACCGAGATCAGCTGCCACGGGCGAGGTGCCGTGCATCTGTTTCCCGAAACAAGAACGGTGGTCGACATGGGCGGGCAGGACACCAAAGCCATCTCCGTCAATGCCCAGGGTGAAATCGTCGATTTCTGCATGAACGACAAGTGCGCTGCAGGAACCGGTCGGTTCCTTGGGGCTGCTGCTGCTGCGCTCGACATTCCACTCGATCGGTTGGGACCCGTATCGCTCCAAAGCCGCAAGCCGATCAAGATCACCACCACCTGTACCGTCTTTGCCGAAAGCGAGGTACTGGCCTGGATCGGCAAAGGCAAGAAGATCGAAGACATCCTGTGGGGGGTGCACAAATCGATCGCCGCCCGTTCCGCTGGGTTGATGCGCCGTGTAGGCATCGACAGTGAGATCACATTCAGCGGTGGGGTGTCGCGCAACGTAGGCATGGTAAAGGCGCTCGAAGAGCGCCTCGAACAACCGCTGAACATCAGTGAGGAATGTCACTTCATGGGGGCGATGGGTGCCGCCCTCTTTGCTCTCGACCACGTCGAAGCGGGTCGAGCTCCGGTCACCAGAACAGCGGAGGCAAGGTCATGACCATCACCGCAGGTCTCGATGTTGGGTCCACGTACACCAAGGTCGTCATCTTGACCCACGACCACGAGATTCTCGCGACGGCGGTGACGCCCACCGGATTTCGGCTCACGGAAGTGGCTCGAGCTACCTTCGATCGGGCGCTCGATGACGCAGGCATCACCGACGATGACATCTCCTATGTGATCGCCACCGGAGCAGGCCGCCATCAGGTCAACTTCAAGGATCTGCATGTCACCGACCTCACTGCCGGCGCGCGAGGTGCCAGCTTCTTGTTTCCGGGCACACGCACGATCCTGGATGTCGGTGGACAAACGATGAAGGCCAGTCGTGTTGACGAAACGGGGAGAGTCCAGTCCTTCCGCCTTAACGACAAGTGCGCCGCCGGCACCGGTGCGTTCTTGGAAAAGACCGCTCGGTACATGGGCTACACAACCGAAGAGATCAGCGTGTTGATGGGAACCTCGAAGGAGCCGGTGCCGATCTCGGGTGTGTGCGCGGTGTTCGCCGAGTCCGAGGTGATCAACCATCTGTCGTTGGGCACCGCGCCAGCAGACATCATGCAGGGTGCTGTCGAGTCGTTGACCGGTCGGTCCGTTCAGTTGATGAAGCGGGTTGGGGCCGAATCCGAGTTCACGCTGATCGGAGGGATCCTGCGGTTCGAGACCATGGGCGCATCTGTCAGCAGGTCACTCGAAGCCGAGGTCAATGTCCCTGATCGAGACATGGTTCAACATGTTCTTGCGCTCGGGTGTGCCCTGCTCGCCCATCGACGGTTGGAGAAGCTCAGAGAGGAAGGGCGCCTCACGGCCCCGGCCGGAGCGCCGGCATGAGTCGAGCCGACGGTTCCGAGCCGGTGTACTGCTCCGAGCAAATTCAGGTTCTGAGCGGGCCGGCTTTGGCGTCGCAGGGGTGGCAACAACGCACTGTCAGTGATCCAGCCCGAATTGGCGAGCTCGAACAGCTTTACGCCAGCCTTGGTTTCGAAACGAAGACAACCGGGCTAGATCCAGCGAGCTTCGGTACTGCCTGCACCAGCTGTGCCGAGTCGGCGTGTTCGAACTACATCGCGTTGTTCACCCGCAAGATCGAAACGCTCTGAGGTTCTCGCCCGCCAATGCCAACCGGCGCCACGTTGTGTCTGGGGGTAGCGCGGCTCCGAACTGGTGTTGGCGTGGATGACGGGTGCGTCATCGGCGATCGAGCGATCGGTGCCGTGTTGTGGATCGTTCGACGGCCGGGTGTCAGGATTGTGTCTGGACACAACCTGGCCTGATCTGGGACCTGGACTGGGGCATGGACTGGGGCATGGACTGGGGTTGTCTTGTTTGGGGTGGTCGAGCGGGTGTCTGCTAACTCTGTGACACCCCCTGGTCATGATGGGGGTATGGATGTTTCTTCCGTTGTTGAGCAGGTGCAGCAGGTTGCTGCGGTGCGCGCCGACGGTGCGGCTGGG